>CAMRBW010000054.1 GCA_947040555.1 uncultured Oceanospirillales bacterium
CTAGGAGGCTGTGATAGCAAAACCTTGTAGGAGATTATCTTCCATGCGTGGGGCAGTTATGGTATCAATAGCACGCGTTACCTTGCTGTAACATCCGGTTTCCAGTTTTTAGTAGGAATGATTTGCGACGAGGAGAGATTCCATCGTGCAGAGAATACTTCCGAGAGCCGTCAAAACATAATATTGGATTTGAGCATCTATGCCAGCTTTCTTCAGGGGCAGCGTCGTGCTGTCTTTTCTTGCCGTCGGGACTTTTTTGTCCTCATTGGTCACTTCATTGGCCTATGCAACACCCTTCATGATGCCGCCCCCTCCGGAGATTAATGCCAAAGGCTATGTGCTGATGGATTTTGATTCCGGCAGGATTATTGCGGCCGGTCATGAAGATATCCGTATGGCTCCGGCCAGCCTGACCAAGATCATGACCGCCTACGTTGCCGGTCAGGAGATTAAGGGGGGGCGCTTGAGTCTGGATGATGTCGTGACCGTCAGCCGTAACGCCTGGTCCCGGAACTTCCCCGACTCGTCGAAAATGTTCATCGAGCCAAAGGACGAAATTTCGGTGAAGAATATTCTTCACGGTATTATGGTGCAGTCCGGTAATGATGCTTCTGTGGCGCTGGCTGAACATGTGGCCGGTTCTGAAGAGGGATTCGTCGCTATGATGAACAGCTGGGCTGAAAGGCTGGGTTTGCAAGATACCCGTTTTATCAATGCCCATGGTTTGGATGGTCAGGATATCTCGACGTCACCCACAGATATGGCGCTTCTGGCCCGCGCCATGATCAGGGATGTGCCGGAGGTTTACAAAATCTACGGTACAAAGTCATTTACCTGGAATAATATTCGTCAGTTCAATCGTAATGAACTGCTGTGGGATAAATCTCTTGATGTTGACGGTATGAAGACGGGTTACACCAGCGGTGCCGGATATAATCTGGTAACGTCTGCGACCCAGGACGGTATGCGGTTGATCAGTGTTGTAATGGGGGCGCCCAGCTCTGAGATTCGCAAGGTGGAGACGCGCAAACTCCTCACCTACGGTTTCCGCTTCTACGAGACGGATACGCTACTGGATGAGATCGAACCGGCCGTTTCTGAAAAAGTCTGGCTGGGCAAACTCAGCACCATCAATCTGGGTATAGACGAGGACGCTATTCTCACTCTGCCCAGAGGACAACTCCAGAATGTCACCGTTGAGTATCAGGTTAACGGGCCTCTCAAGGCTCCTGTCGCTCAGGGGGATGTTCTGGGGGCCGTGCGCTGGAAACTGGGTGATGAGGTGCTGCTGGAGCGTAATTTACTGGCGCTGGATACCGTCGAATCTGGTGGTTTGTTTAAACGTCTTGCTGATAGCATTACACTCTTTTTTAGTAGTTTGATGGGCGCTATTGCGACCTGATCGATAGAGGGGCCAGTACTGTTTGGTACTGGCCTGGTTCGATCTGCAAACAGGTTTTCCGACGTTTATTTCTGATGCACTGGACCAATGAACTGGACCGATGAACAACAAGCTGTGATCGATCACAGCACTGGCCATGCCATCGTGACTGCCGTTGCTGGCAGCGGAAAAACCAGCACTCTGGTCGCACATGTTTTACGTCAGCTGGAACGGGGACACGACCCGGCTCGTATGCTGGTGTTAATGTTCAATCGCAGTGCCAAAGAGGATTTTGCCCGCAAACTGGCAAAAGCGGGTCATGAGGGTTTGATACTGCCCGATATCCGCACCTATCACTCTATGGGGCTGAGGTTATATAAATATTTCGCAGAGGCGGGTCTGTTGCCCCGGTGGCAGGGTGATCCGTTGTCCAATGCCCGTATGGATTATGAGTGCTGGAAAATTCTGACCCGCATCGCCCCGGCGAATATGGCGGAGAGCCTCAAGAGCGATAAAAGCAGCTGGATCAGCGAGCTGACCGGATTTATCGAGCTGGTTAAAAGCACGATTCATGCGCCGGAACAGGTCTTTGAAGACTATGGATTCAGCGTGCAGAAAAAACTGTTGCTGGAAGGCTATCACGCTTTTGAGCAGTGGCGACAAGAGCAGGGGCTGATCACCTATGCCGATATGCTTTACCAGCCGGTCATGCTGATGGTGAAGCGACCTGATCTGGTACAGCGGGTCACGGATCGTATGGATCTGATGCTGGTGGACGAGTATCAGGATACCAATGAGGTTCAGCACACTCTTCTTAAAATAATTGCCGGTCGTCGTGCACAAGTGATAGCGGTCGGGGATCCTGACCAGACCATCTATGAGTTTCGTGGTGCCCGACCAGAATATATTTTAAAGACCTTTGCCGAAGATTTCCCCATTTCGGCGCACTACCAGCTCAGTTATACCTTCCGCTATGGCCACATTCTGGCCCTGGTGGCGGATCACTTGATTACCCGCAACGGAGCACGGGGTGACACCCTCTGTATTGCCCATAACACCACACCCCAAACCAAAGTTAAGCGCATAGAGAGCAATAATCATGGACATTGGCTGGTCTCCAGAGTTGTTGATCTGAACGACAAGGGACGTTCATTTTCAGAAATAACTGTACTTGTTCGTTTATGGAGCCAGACCGTTAATCTTGAACTTGCTCTGCTGGAAGCCAATGTTCCCTTTATCAGTGAAGCGGAGAGGAGCGCTTTTGATCGGCAGGAGATCCAAGTACAGCGTGCTTTGCTGGCTTTGGCCGCTGGACGTTATCAGGGGCTGAATGAAAAACAGCGCTATGACAATCTCTGGCTGATTTTGCGCTTTCCGCACATCGGTATTCGTGATGACTGGTTAAAACCGTTCTGTTCACAGCTCTCTCAACAGGCTGATGGCTTTGGCAGGCAGATAATGAAATTGTCCCAGACACCTCTGCCCGGCCTGAGTGATTTTCAGAAAAACAAACTGCAGGAACGTGGTCGTTTGCTGGCACAGCTGGAGAAGGGTGAGGATTTAGCCGCCCATCTTTTGAGCAATTATCAGCGAAGAGTCAGCTTGAAAAGCTGGTTGCTGGAGTCGGCACTGGATCGGGATAAAGCCGAGGAGCAGCTGCG
This sequence comes from uncultured Oceanospirillales bacterium, assembly GCA_947040555.1. Taxonomy (GTDB): domain Bacteria; phylum Pseudomonadota; class Gammaproteobacteria; order Pseudomonadales; family Endozoicomonadaceae; genus Sansalvadorimonas. The sequence goes on from CAMRBW010000054.1 coordinate 3,043, forward strand.
GGCTATCGACAGCTTTAATGGTTACCTCGCCAGTACCGGATATGGTGCGGCGGAAGCCTGTGATTTTATCGATGATCTCAATGTTCGCCAGACCCAAAGAGGGCGACGGAAAAGGGGTGAAGCCCTGCTGCTGACCAGTATGCATCGGTCCAAAGGGCTGGAGTGGCCGGTGGTCATCCTGCCCTCTCTGCTGGAGGGACAGATACCCTGCAGTCATGATAAAACGCTGGATCAGTCTGTTTTGGAGAGTGAGCGACGGCTGTTTTATGTCGCCATGACCCGTGCCAGAGAAGAGCTCTATCTGGTCACAGTTAATCCGGCCAGTGCTGAAGCTGATCGCAGCCCCAGCCGTTTTATGGCAGAACTGCATGATAAACTTTCCTGCGAGGTGGGCAGGCTTCTCCATGAAGGGCTGTCGTCACAAACGGTAGCGTTGGATTACCACCGTTCTGAGGTTGTGGAAAAGTATATGGCCCATGAATGTCCGCAGGTCAGAATTGAGTGGAAAAAGAAGGGAAGTGTCGCCTACGACACCTTTCATAGCGTGAGTACTCCCTGGCAGAAGAAAAAAGTGATCCATTCCATCTTTGGGGAAGGTGTTGTGCTTTCAGAAACAAGCACCGACTTCAAGGTGCGCTTTCTGGAGGATGGCAGTGCCCGTGATTTCAGTAAGAAAAGCGCTCATCTCTATTTCAGATAGGCTACGCAGACGTTGTTCGCGTTTCGGATACTTTTTGGTGGCTTATTCTTGATAAGTACCAGACCTCTCGTTTTCGTATACCCGATGCCCACTGTTGGTGGGCTCTGAACGGTGTAATGTTTAATGACAACGTCATTGTCCATCTTTGATGACACCGGGTAGAACGGCTGCTTCCACTTTTTTCCTTAGTAGGGCTGATGAGTAACGGTTCAGATTTGTCGATTGTGGAAGGTCATGAATGAAACGTTACCTGAAATTGACCTTTCGTTGGTCAGTAGGATTAACGACAATTTTCAGATATTAAAGCCTGCATTTTGGATAGTGGACTATTATAGGCGTGGACAAACGGTTGTTCAGCCGTTGAGTCATGAAGAATGCTAGCTGTATGATTATTTTTCCGACTGACAGGGTGATGTCCTGTAGGAGGTTCGAGGTTTGATCAGATTTATTGTTGTAGCCCTGTTCTTGCTGGCTACGTTAACGGGCAATTGTTTTTCCAACTCTGATAAAAAACCGCCAATTGAGGGAAGCTTCTTTGATGGTTATTACGCCACTTTTATTGATCACTGTTCCGGAGAAATCCCCTATTTTATCAATGAAACCACCGGGGATCGTCTTTATATCGGGAAAGATATTCCGCTCGGAGATCTCATAGGTTATCGTTTTAAAAAACTGCAATTCGGTGCCCGCAAGCCCTGCGCCATTGATGTCATTCATACGGCAGTGGTCAACGAAAACAGCAGGTTGAGTAATCTGTTTGTTGCCACCGGCACAGAACCAGACATCGATACGCGTTTATGTGTTTATGCGCCTGATGATACATTGATCGGTCAGCAGTGTACCGACCGCTATTACGGCCATACCCATTACCCGGAAAGCTCAAAACCGGAGAATTACTATTACGATTTTGATAAGGACTTTCACGTCACCTGGGTAACCGACAAGGCCGACAGCCGGCAGCTTCCCTTTTTCCGCAACGCTCATACCGACACCAACTGGTATCTTGACAGAGATCTGCCTGTTTCTGCACTGAATGGCTACCATCTCCGGGTGCGCGGCATCAATATGCACGGCACTATCTCCAAGAGGGGGCTGGATATCAAGATTGATGAAAATACCACTATTAACGACCTGCGGTTTAAACTCTCAGAGTTTGGGGGCCGTGGAAATAATATCCGTATCTGTTTATATAATCCACAGGGTAAACCGATCGGGAATAATAATAGCTGCACCGATACGGTTTATCACCACAATTACTGCCCCTATCGCACTGAACCTGCGGATTACGCTTATTGCGGCAAGACCACGGAAACCGTGAGCCCGAAACAGGATTTTAGTTACGACTCTGGCATTAAACGGTTCTCGAAAAGGTCAGGGTGAGACCTTTGCCCTGAGATTCTTGCACAATAGCAATACGCCCCTGGCCCTGACCATATCCCGGGGCCTTGAGGTCAACTACAAACGACTGCAAATGATTGAGGACAGTTCTGACAAGCTTTACAGTGAAAATGTTCTTGATCTGTCCGATGTCACCACAGTGGATAAACCGGTTGGCCGGCTCTTTAATGAGTCCTTTTACCTGTTTGAAAATTCCATCAATATTCTGAAAGGGCAAACCCTCTCTCGCAATTGGCAACAACAGGGCTGGGTATCGTCCTGCCGGGTTCAGTCGTCACGGACTGAACAACTTGTTGCGCACGCTGGCGCGATAGTGCCCCGGCGTCGTGTCCATATGTTTTCGAAACGCTCTGGAAAAATAACCCGGATCCTGAAAGCCGCAGCGCAGGCCGATATCACCGATGTCCAGGTTGGTAGAGACCAACAGCTCTCTGGCCTGTTCTATCCGCAGCCGCAGCAGCCACTGTCCGGGTGTGAGACCGATGGCATTCATAAAGCGTCGGTTCAGGGTGCGCTGGCTCATGGAGAATTTTTTTGCCAGCGTCAACATTGAAACCGGATCCTGATAGTGTTCATGCAGCCATTGTTGAGCCAGAACGATAGTCTCATCCTGATGGGGGAAGCTGCTTTCCAGAGAGTAAAACTGATCACTGTAGCGGCGACGGATCTCAGGCGAAAACTGTCTGGCAATCCGGGCGGCGATGGCACTGTCGTAAAGTTGCTCAACCAGATGGATGGTGAGATCGGCGATGGAGTTGACGCTACCTGCGCAATAGAGGTTGCCGGAGCGGGTCAGTAGATGATGTCTTTTGACCATCAGCTCCGGATGCTCTCGTTGTAGCTTGTCCAGATAGAACCAGTGGGTCGTCGCCGGTTGATCATTGAGCAGGCCGGTCTCTGCCAGCAGAAAGACACCGGATCCGGTGGCGCAGATACGGGCTCCACCCTGGTGTTGGGCAATCAGCCACGCCTGAAGTTGCTCCCTGCGACTGGCGCTTAGGTTCGGGCTGCGCCAGAACGAGGGAATGAAAATAACCCCGGCCTGACCGATGTTCTCCCAACAATCATCGGGTAGGATTTTTAGGCCGCCAGTGGTTGTAATCTGACTCAGACTCTCCCCGGCAACAGTCAACGCGGGGCTGCCGCCTCTTCGATGCATGGTTCGGTACATATGGCTGGCAGCGGTCAACATCTCCAGCGGCAGGGAGAGACTGGTCGTCATCATACCGTTGAGTGCAAGCAGGCAAATAGACGTAGAAGATAAAGGCATAGAAGGTATAGAAGGCATAAAAAGAGCGGTCTCTCGGTATTTGACCATATAGTCATATTAAATGACCAGATTATACAATCTTTATGGCGAATATCATCATAGACTCTCGACTCTTCTGTGCCTTTGATATGGTCGAGGTTTTTGTGTCCAGGCTCCCCGTTATTGTTGCTCAAGGTGGTATCAGCTCAGCAGGTCGGACATCCGGCTTCCACGCCTATCGCCGGTTAGTTATTGATGCTCTGGATGAATCACTCAAGGCCAGCACATTCACCAGTCTTTCCCGGTTAACCGGTCTGGCAGCTGCTGACCGGCAGGCGCTACTTGATGCCACCCTCATCCGTAAACTGGATGGTTCCCTGTTTGACGCTGATGCCATTGTGAATCACCGACTCATGGTCACCAGGGGTACCTCTGAAATAGTACTGCCCCGTCGGCAGCTCCCTATTCCTCTGCCTGCGGGTTGGACCGTCACTGATACCGAAAACAGAATAGAAGTCAGGGTATCGATGCCGGAAGGGCAGAGTTTGTTGTTACCGGAGACTCTGGTTCTTCCGGTGCACGCTGCCGGTCAGCTACCTACCGGTTTCAAACCGGAAAAGCTCTATCCTTCCCGTAACCATCCCCGTGGTTTGGCGATGACCATTTACGGGGCCTCCGACGTGTTCAACTCCATGGGCGTTGACTGGAATCTTCTGGATCAACTGGTTCATCCTGATCAGGTTTCTGTCTATGCCGGCAGCAGCATGAGCCAGCTGGATCAAAACGGCAATGGCGGTATGTTTCAGGCGCGTCTGAAAGGAAAGCGAGTCAGCTCCAAGCAATTGCCGCTCGGCTTTGCGGAGATGCCGGCAGACTTTATTAACGCCTATGTGCTGGGCAGTCTGGGTTCGACCGGTACCAATATGGGTGCCTGCGCCACGTTCCTTTACAATCTGCGTCAGGCCGTAGATGACATCTCAAGTGGTCGTGCCCGGATTGTACTGGTCGGTAACAGTGAAGCACCACTGACGCCGGAAGTGATTGAAGGTTATACCACCATGGGCGCTCTGGCCTCGGATAAGGCCTTGCGACTACTGGAAGGTCTGTCCGAAGCTCAGGAGCCAAACTATCGGCGAGCCTGTCGTCCCTTCGGCGATAACTGCGGCTTTACTCTGGCCGAGTCTGCCCAGTTCTTTATCCTGATGGATGATGAGCTGGCCCTGCAGACCGGAGCCGAGATTCTGGGCTCAGTCGCTGGCGTATTTGTGAATGCCGATGGTCACAAAAAGTCCATCTCCAGTCCCGGTGCCGGTAACTATATTACCATGGCCCGTGCGGCGGCTCTGGCGCGCAATATCCTCGGTGAGGAATCACTCCAGCGTCGTTCGTTTGTTCAGGCCCATGGCACAGGCACAGGGCAGAACCGGGTCACAGAATCAGCCATTCTTAACGACACGGCCAAGGCATTTGGTATTGAAAACTGGGCCATATCTGCGGTGAAAAGCTATCTGGGACATTCGGTAGCAACATCGGCCGGCGACCAGCTGATGTCGACGCTGGGTGCCTGGAGGCATGGCATCATCCCCGGCATTCTGACCATTGGCGGAGAGATTGCTGAGGACGTTCACGCATCCCACCTTAATATCCTGACCGACCATCTGGACACCGGCGTTGATGGAATGGATCTTGCGCTGCTGAACGCCAAAGGTTTTGGTGGTAACAATGCGTCAGCTGTCGTTATTGCTCCACACAAGACCAGAGAGATGCTTGCCCGTCGTCACGGTGGCCCGATGATGACGGTGTGGGAGAAGAATCACGAAACGGTACAGCAGAAACAGGCTGAGACTGAAGCTGCGCATCTCTCCGGAGAGTACGCACCCCGCTATATCTTCGGCGAAGGGGTGATTGAGCCGGATGTTATTCAGGTGACCGATGAAAGGGTTATTTTGGGGGATAAAGAGGTAAAACTGCCGAAGGACAATCCTTTCGCAGATTTCTGCTAACCGGCTGTTCGAGAACACCTTCAGAGCTTTCTGAAGGTGTTTTTTTCTTATTAGAGAGCAACTTCTGGCATACTCTTCTCTGCCCTATAACACTAAAAACAACAGGCAGGTAAAAGGATGTCACCAAGGATTGCTTCACGGCTGCTCCACTATCGCTGGCCCATTGTCGTTGTTGTCGTTACCACTCTTCTGATTTCACTGTTGTATATAACCCGGGAAAAACCAAAGGTGCGCCCGGCCCTGGCAGCCCAGTGGCAGGTTGAAGAAAGGCCAGCGGTATTTGAAGGTGGCAGTGCTCAGATTCGTCTCTATGGCCGGGTGGAAAGCCCCCATAGGGTGACTCTCTCCGCACCCGTTACCGGCTATGTGCAGTCGTTAATGGTTCTGGAAGGGAGCGCTGTCAAGGCCGGAGATATCCTGCTCAGAATCGACCCAAGAGATCAGCAGCTGGTGATTGCTCGCCAGCAGGCCGATGTTCAGGATGCCCAGGCACGCCTCGCCTCTGAACGACTGAGTGTAGACAGCAACCGACAGGCTCTGGTTAAAGAAAAGACGCTGCTTGCCGTCGCGCAGCAGGAGTATGAACGACAGCTGTCGATGAACAGGCAGAAGCTGGTATCAGAAAGTGTCGTTGAGTCTTCCCAGATTACTCTTGCCCGCCAGCAGTTGGCGGTCATTCAGCGTCAGCAGTTTATTGATGATCATAGTAACCGTTTGCAACAGCTATCTGCGCAGCTAACACGGGCAGAAGCCGGATTGGAACAGGCACAGCTGGCGCTTGAGCGCAGTGAATTGCGAGCCTCCTTTGCGGGCCGTGTTACCTCACTGCCGGTTGCTTCGGGTGAGCGGGTGAAGGCCGGCGATGCACTGGTTGAACTCTATCCGCAAGCACAGTTGGAGATTCGTGCCCAGCTCACAGACCGCTACTTGCCTCAGATCGGAAAACGACTTGCCGCGGGACAACCTATTCGAGCGACTCTTCAGTATGAGGGGCTGAACGGTGGGCATCAGAGTGAATGGCTGTTGCACCGTCTGGCGGCCGAGGTTGATAGTGGTCGAGCCGGTGTGGATGGACTGTTTCGTATAGCAGGCCATTCGCCCGCGCACATCGTACCGGGTCGTTCGGTGGTGCTGACGGCTTATGTGCCTTTGTCGTCTGATGTAGTGCGCGTGGAACCGGGTATGCTCTACGACGATAGCTTTGTTTACCGTATTACTTCAGGGAATACGCTCGAAGCGGTGCCGGTCACTCGTCAGGGTACGATAGAAGAAAATGGTCGGGAGTTCATACTTATTTCCGGAGCCGGCTTGCGGGAAGGTGACCGGTTAATGACCACCCGCGTAGCCAATGCGATAACCGGGCTGAAAGTCTCTCCAATGGCGACTGCTCCCGCTATCAATGCTCCCGCTATCAGTACTCCCGCTATCAATGCTTCGTTGGTCAATAGTGAGCAGGGAGGGCGACCATGAAGAATCGTTCTTTGATCGCTCTGTTTGCCAATCATCGGGTCGCAGCCAATCTGGTGATGTTCCTGATGATTCTGGCCGGGCTCTGGGCCATTCAGAGATTGAATGCCCAGTTCTTCCCCGATTTTGAAATTGAAATGGTCACTGTTCGTACAACCTGGAGCGGTGCTGCGGCCGGGGATATTCAGCAGGCGATCACCGTTCCCATAGAGCGTGAGCTGAAGGGATTTGCCGGTATCGAGCGCTATTTTTCTACCTCTTCGCCCGGTCTTAGCTCTATTCGTTTGGAGATCAGTCGTGAAGCTGATGTTGCCGAAGTCACCGACCAGGTCCGTCAGGCTCTGACTACGATGACCACGCTGCCGGATGATGCCGAAAAGCCGGTCGTAGAAAAAAAGGAACGGTTTGAGGCTGTTGCCCGAGTGGTTATTGCCGGTGGCGAATCTCTGGAAGAGCTGCGGCCACTGGTCAGACGACTGGAGCAGGATATTCTCAGTCAGGGTATTCGTAAGGTCGGCTTTACCGGTCTGCCTGACCGGGAAATGGTTATCGCCATTGATAGCGAACAGCTGCACCGGCAGGGGTTGACACTGTCACAGGTATCAGCCGCCATTCAGGGCCACAGTATTGATCTACCGGCGGGAACCGCCGGTATTGGCACGGTGGATCGACCTCTGCGTAGTCTGGAACAGGCCCGATTGCCCAGTGAGTTCGCTAATCTGCCGTTACTCACCGGAGGCGATGGCGATGTGGTGCGCCTCGGCGATGTCGCTGGTATCGGCTATCAACCTGCGGAAGGGCAGTCGGTGCTGCGGGTAAAAGGTCGCCCCGCTGTGGAGATGGTTCTCTATCGAACCCCTTCGGATGATACGCTGGAAATGGCTGAAACCCTGCAGAACTGGCTGGATGATGTTCGCCGGGAGCTGCCGGAATCTATTGATATTGCCGTTTATGATGAGAACTGGTCCTACCTGAGTGAGCGTCTGCAGCTGTTGCTGAAAAATGGCGTCGGTGGTCTGGTACTGGTGATTGCCATTCTCTTTCTGTTTCTTAATGTCAATGTGGCGTTCTGGGTCTCCGTTGGTATACCGGTCTCTTTTCTTGCTTCGCTGGCGATTCTGGAACTGATTGGTGGCAGTATCAACTTGATCAGTCTGTTTGGCATGATTATGGTTCTGGGAATTATCGTCGATGACGCCATTATCGTTGGTGAAAATATTCTGGCCCATGTGCAGCAGGGAGAGTCACCCAGAACGGCAGCAATAGCGGGTGCTCGACGTATGATTGCGCCCGTAACTGCTGCATCATTAACGACGGTTGCCGCCTTTTTGCCACTGCTGATTCTGGACGGAAATATCGGCAATATACTGGTGGATATTCCTACGGTGGTTATCTGTGTGATTATCGCCTCGCTGGTAGAGTGTTTTCTGATTCTTCCCGGTCATCTCTATCACAGTCTTGGTCGCAAAACTTACCAACCCTCTATTAGACGAAAAAAGATAGATGATGCTTTTGCCCGGTTTCGGGAGCAGCGGTTTCGGCCGGTGGTGCGCTGGTCGGTAGCAAACCGTGGTACAACGATTTTAATTGCTCTCTGTCTGTTTGTTATCAGCCTGACTTTGGTGACCAGTGGTCATCTGCGCTTTACCTTTTTCCCGAGCATTGATGGTCAGACCATGCGGGCGGCATTCCAGTTTACCCCCGGAACGCCAAAAAACGAGGTGGAAGCGTTTCTCAATGAGCTGGAGCGCAGTTTGAAAGTTGCTGAAACGGCGACGGGTGAAACGGTGGTCGGTAATATATTTCAGCTGGATGGTGAGGCTCGTTTCAGTGCTTTCAACACCGGTCGTACGACTGGGGACAACTTTGGAACATTGATTGTTGATCTGGTCTCTTCGGAACAGAGGGAAACCACCAATGCCGAGCTTCTCAAACAGTGGCAGAAGGCGCTGATCAAGCCTGCCGGTCTTGAGCGTTTTACCATCGCCCAGGCTAAGGCTGGCCCTCCGGGAAAGGCGATTGAGATAAAACTGATCGGCAACGATGCTGAGGTGCTCAAGGAGGCATCGTTGGCGCTGCAGAACAGGTTGTCGGCGTTTTCCGGAGTCAACAATATAGAAGATGATCTGCCCTGGGGACGCGAGCAGATTATTTTTGCCCTCAAGCCGGAAGGCGAGGCTCAGGGCCACTCTTTGCGGGAGATCGGTCAACAGCTGCGCACGGCCATTGATGGGCAGCGCCTGCAGATCTACCATCAGCGCTATGAAGAGGTTGAAGTGCATTTGCGCCTGCCCCGTGAAGAGCGAGAGCAGTTGAAAACTATTCGCGCCTTTCCGTTAGTGAACGACAATGAAAGCTCATCTCAACGTCTGGCCCAACGTCTGGCCCAACGTCTGGATAGTATCGTTGACTTTAGCCATCAGCGCGGTCTGGATACCCTGAATCGCATCGACGGACAGCTGGCGGTACAGATTAGTGCTAATGTGAATGAAAACAGCAACAATGCCAATCAGATTCTGGCACAGGTTGAGCAGGATTTTCTGCAAGAGCTACTGCAACGTTATGACCTGGATTATGACTACGAGGGGCGCAGCGCCGAGCAGCGGCAAATGATGGCAGAGATGAAGACCGGCCTGCTGATTGCGTTGACTTTGATCTATATCATTCTGACGTGGGTATTTTCGTCCTGGAGCTGGCCGCTGGCGGTGATGATTGCTATTCCCTTTGGCGTCACCGGAGCTTTGCTTGGTCACTGGCTGACTGGAACGGATTTGACCGTCATGTCCCAGTTTGGTCTGTTTGGTCTCTCCGGTATAGTGGTGAATGATTCGATTGTATTACTGACCTTCTACCGGGAGCAGAGACGTAGGGGGTTGCCCATGCTGGAAGCCATTGAGGAGGCGGCTTGTCAGCGTCTGCGGGCAGTACTATTGACATCACTGACGACGATGGGTGGTTTGTTGCCGATTTTGTTTGAAACATCGCTGCAGGCACAGTTTCTGGTGCCTATGGCAACTACCATTGTCTTTGGTCTATTATTTGGAACTGCTCTTATTTTGCTGGTGGTTCCTGCATTATTGGTGGCACTGGAGCAATTGAAAGCTATTGTCACCCGTCGCAGGTTCGAACTGCGTACACAATAATTTCTTTGATTTATTGAGGATGAGTGAATGAAAGCGAAAAATTTGTCCCCTGGTCAGATCGGTTTATTGTCTGGAGCCATTATCACGGCCGGTTTGTTCACGATGTTACCCTCAATGGTGTTGGCTGCGGTTTCGGCTGACGACGTTGTAGATATGAAAGTAGCTATGAAAACAGTCGAAGTGAAGCCAGCGGATATCAGCACCACGTCGTTGACCATTTATCCCAACCGCGCACTGGTGAACCAGGCTCTGGCTAAGGCTCTTCCTGCCGGGTCGTCAATCGTTCAGATAAAACCGGATTATCAGTACTGGATGATGGATACCTTGCAGTTTTCGGCGCTTGTCAAGGGTGTGCAGGTTTTGCCGGTATCCCAAAGTTGGCAGCAGCCACTGACCAGTGTTGATGCTCTTGTTTCAGCCATGATCGGCAAGGAGATTGAGCTTGCCAGATCGGGTACGCATCAGCGCGCCAGTGGTACGTTGCAGGCCTGGGATGGGGAGGCCGGCCTGTTGCTTTTACCCGATCAACGTCAGGAACTGTTTCAGTGGCGGGAAGGGTTTGCTATGCGCAGTGTTGAGGGGGGGGTATTGAGTGCTGATCAGTTGATACTAAAGCTGAATACCCACTTTTCACTGGAACAGCCAGCGAGTGGGCTGGGTTTGAGCTATTTCAATCAGGGGTTGAGTTACAACAATCAATATCGGGTGGTGTTGACCCCCGATGCTGAAAAGTTGGATGTTCACCTGAACGCGACCATCCACAACCAGTCACAGACCGATTATCGCAAGGTCTCGGTGACATTGGCTGCCGGAGAGTCCGGCGATGAGGTTGGCGCTGAAATGTTCAGCGCTCGCAAGGGTATGGTTTCTGCGATGATGGATACCAGTCAGGGGATTGCCGGTGGTGAGCGGGCAGGTGATTTACTGTTCACGCCGGTGGCTGGTCAGCATGATCTTCTGGCGATGGGCTCAGTGTCTCTGTTTATGGATAGTGAAAGGCAGGTGTCTTACAACAGTAGCTATAAATACCGCTTCTATGGTTTGTCTCATTCCGGTAATGAAGTTGTCAATAGCCATCCGTTGAGCACCGTGCGTTTCATTCCAAAGAGAGATTTGCCGGCGGGATCCATCCAGATTTTTGAACAGGATGCTGATCAGTCGCTGCGCATGGTTTATCAAGGACAAATAAACCAGACGGCTAGCGGCAATCAGGTTGAGCTTGTTATGGGGGAGGCGTACACCGTAACCGTTGAACGCAGTCGTCTGAAGATGAATCAGGAGGATGGTAAATGGCTGGTGGACTGGCAACTTAAGGTAAACAACCGTTTCGGACACCCTGTGCGTCTGCGGATTGAGGATGCAGCCTATCAGTTGATGGGTGTCAGCAAGTTGTCAGGGCTGGAGCAGGATGGCACTGAACTTTATGCTGAAATACCGGCCTCTTCGACCCATATCCTGACCTTTACCAGCCTCTATAGCAAAAAATGACCTGATCTAGCTAAACTGAACAAGAGCCCGAAGGATTTGGGCTCTTTGTGTATCGGGACGTGTTTATCGGAGCAGGGAAAGCCACCATGCGAAGTTCTAGAAAAAATGGACAACAGCCTTCAGACAGTCAATCCATAAGAGTTAATAACGACAAAAGGCGTGCTCTGAAGGATATATTTTTTGGTGCGTTTCGACGTAAAGTTTCCGAAAACACACATTCAGAAAAGTTCCCTTCCTGCGGGAAAACTCAGGATGAAGCTATTGCTGATTCTGCTGGTTCTCCAAAATCCTGCTCCCTGAAAAGCAGGCTAACGGCTAAAGAGGATAATTCTTTCCACGCAGAGGCTGAGCTGAAAGAATCTTCCGTACCATCATCATCAACCACATTGCTGGAGACACCTTCGACGGCTACAGAGTCCGAAAAGCCTGATGAGTTTCAGAAACAGGCTTCTCCACAGCCGCAACCAGACAGACGAAACTTTGTTGAAAAGGGGATTGGATGGAGTGCGAAAAGAATTCTTGATAATCATTCTCCTGTGGGCAAAAAGGAAATTGATCAGCACAACGCGACCATTGAAGAGTCGACTAAAGATCTGAGAGCAGGCAATAAAGCAGTTAAAGAGCTTCAGAAAACGTGTAAAACATTGCAGAAAAATATTGAGAAAAACGACAAAAAGCAGAGTAAATTAAAACTTAGGTGTCGTGATGTCAGAATCGCCACTTCGGGCGCAGAGGTTAAACAATTAAAGAAAGAGAGGCAGGCGTTGGTGTCTCAGCTGAAGGAGGCTGAAAAAAGGATAAATGAAAGTACAACGCAGACCAGATCTCTGGGTACAAAGATTGATACTGAAAAGAAAGCGCTGGCACAAAGGAAACAACAGAAAGAGGCATTTAATAAACAGATTGTCACGCTGGCATTGAATTTACGTCGTATCTATCAGAATAAGGGCTCTTACGAAAAGATCACTGTTCCTCAGTTCAATATACCTGTTGGCAATGATTTTATTGATCTGAAAGAAGCTACTTTTCAGCTGGTGAATATCAATACCCGTCAGGGGAGTGATGGACAACCATTGGTTGAAATCACCCTTGGAGATATTAGTACACAACTAACAGCACCGATTGACGGTAGTGACCCTGTTGATCTGGATGTTGATATTGATAAGATCAAACTCACTCTGGGTGGTCCGATTGCGATTGCCTTTCATAATTATCTGACTGGCAAACCTGCCACAGTCGGTGCCAATCTGGCAAAGATGGTTGGAACCGTGAAGAAAGTCATTCAGGGAAAAATGGCAGAAGCTCCTGTTCATTTTGGTGTAGAGATTGGCAAAGTCAGCGTGAATGCAGACAGTATGAATGCTGATATGATTGCTCGGATCACGGCCATGGGCATTCGTACTCCCAGCGAGCTTCCGCACAAGATGATTTTTAGCTCACACCTGCGGCCTTCAATCAAAGTGGATGAGGTGACGCTCAAGACCGGAAGAAAGGTAGAAGAGGGGAGTGAGGCCTTGGTCAATGGTGATGCCGTCAAGGTCAGTGTTAATCTCAAGGGGCTTGATATTGGTTTATTGACGAATGCGCCCGAAAAGACCGAGGCAGACAGCCGCCCTGACCAGCTTGTTGTAAAGGCCGAATACGTTGGAGCCGAAGTCAGCAGCCCGATCGGGTTAGCGAATAGTACCGCGAGAAAACTTCTGCCCAGTGATCCACTGCAGGCGTTGGCAGAACCATTGGCCCGCCCTGATGAGCCAGGGGTGCTGGAGCGAGTCCCCGGTTCATTCTGCACCCATGTTGGTCTGCGAGTGGATGACCTGAAGGTCACATTGGGGGAAGATGTCGGCAAACGCACGACAATGGTCAGTCCTGACAGTCCGGGAGGGATTGTCGAAGGTGATGCTGTTTTCAGTGTTTTTGCCAACGCTGTGAAAATCGATACCAAGGGTGATATTGCGATTGATGCCTCTCTGAAACAGGTAGAGCTAGAGTCAGGAGTACACGAGCATGGAGAGAAGTTAACACTTTCCATGGCGCCTAAGGGAGAGGAAAACGCGGCTGAAATCAGGGTTGACTGCAATCCAGATCTGGTCAAATCGCTGGGCAAGGCACTTGGCAGTGATGCCCTCGAAAAACTGTTGGTGACGGGGGATGGGAAAATCGTTGTTAAAGACAATGTGAAAGTGACTCTGGATCCGCATAACAAAACCGTCAGTACCCATGTCGATAAAGTGGTGACCAATGCGCCTGTCATTTTGTTGCAGGGAGCGGATATGCAGGTCAGGTTGCCAGAAAGTATAGAGGGAACGGCAAGGGACATTAATACAACCAGCACTCTTGAAAAGAATGATGTAAGCCAGCGCTCAGAGGTTCGTGCAGGTTTTATAGTGATTAAAGGGGCGGGCAATATTCTGCTCGAACATGGTGCTTCAGGGCGTAACGATATTGATAAGACCACGACCATACCTGTGCGTGGGAAGAGCAAGCTCAAAAACCTGCGTATCGAGAATATTCAATCGATGTCGTCAGAGGGAAAGGTTACCAGACAGCGTACTGTTATACATCCGGGGTCTGTCGCCCTGCATGGGGTAGAAATAAAAGCCATGAAGGTCGAAAAGGCTGAGCTGACATTGAACGATGAGCTGAATGGTGCAATCGATGTCAAGGGCGTCAATTTCCGACTCAATGATCTCCTTTCCCCCAAGGAGGAAGGGCAGTCTTCCGCTTTGCCGCACTCTCTGCCGCGCTCTCTGCGCTGGTTATTGAAAGATAAAAAGTTCATGTTTAATGGTCGTATACCTGTATCAGGAGGCCAGATTGATATTCGTAAGATGGCTACCAGCAGTTTGAGAGTTAAACCTGATTCGCCCAGGGCTTCGACTAAGAATCGTTTAACCTGCTGGTTGCTTAATACGGCGTTTAAGACGGGGTTACGTGTGATGAGAGGAAAGATTACCCGCTTTGACAAGAAGCCAAACCGACTTGTATTGCGTATACCATTTCTGCGTGACATTCCCATCCCTTTACCCTATGCAGTGACAGAGCATATTTCAGCCGGTGGTAGGGTTAATCTTGCCGCTGCCCAGTACCGGGCCACCGGCCTTTATTGTCTGCCCAGGTCTCGGCAGCAGCAGCTGGATAAGACCCTCAAGCAGGCGCTTGATTTTGATACGGATAGTTCGGCTAATAACCTGAATGCGCTGCTTGATGAGGTCTCGAACACTATCAAAGATCCTTCAACTGAACAGGAGGCTTTCTATCTGCTGAATGGTCTGCCCATTGAGCAGCTGACTGCCATGGCCATCGATAATAATAATATCTGTGAAGCACTGAAGCGTACCGTTGATCTCTCTTTTGACCATCCCAATAGCCGTTCTGTGGCCATTGAGATCTTTAATCGCGGTGGAAGAGAGCCCAATAAAGAACAGCTGTATGTTCTGCTGTCATCGAATGACCGTGACGCTGCCGATATCGCTCTGCTGTTACACAAAATAGATCCAACCAATGCTGAGTCTCTTACCCTGTTAAAAAATATTGTCAAAAAAGAGGCAGGAAATGTGCCGGCATTGCTGAAACTGGCCGCTATCGAGTGGGCTAATGAACAGTATTCTGAGGCTATGAACCATGTACGCGATGCTGCGATTGCGGCGAACAGCGGTGAGCAGCAGGAGGTTATGACTCTACTCACAAGCTGGGGAGAGGGAGAGGATGGTCTGCTCCCCGTTATGGAGGCCCGTCTGCTTGCCGCATCGCTGGCTGTGCGTCGGGAGGTTGTGGAGGGGGATGGAGAATCCCTGTTGCAGGGGATTAAGGCGCTGGAAAGTCTGGCTCTGATCGAGGATGAATCTGGAATTGGGGAGGGTGCTCGAAAGCTTCTGGCGTCTCGTTGCCAACAGGCCTGGCAGGTTTGGGAAGAGCTGGAGCTGGAGGATTGGAAAGCCTGGAGCGGAAAAGTCGCTCTTGCTATCAAAAACCTGCAGGAGGGCAAATCAGTTGAATTAAACGCGGATGAGCACTACCTGGCTGCTTTGGGGCTGATGTATGGCTACAAGGGCATTGACGTCAATTTGCCTCAGGCTCGACTGATGTTCCAATCTCTGAATCCGGTATCTAAGAGGGATAGAGTCCATCTTGATTTGCTGGATAAGCTAAGCCCTAAACAGCCCTCTGCTGGTCGAGAACCGCGTGGCTGAGTCGTGTATCACTACGACAAGGGGGGATCACTGATATTCGAATGACCGGTAACTCCCTTATGAAGTTACCGGAGCAAGAGCTGGTCAGATAAGCTTCTGATCTTTGGCGAGTATGACCAAATGCGTTCTGTTTCGGGCACCCAGTATGCGTTTGGCTTCACGATAGTGATAGTTGACACCGTTATCGCTGATACCTGTCATTTTGGCAATAGCGCTTGAGGAGTGCCCCTCAGCAGCCAGTTTCAGAATGTATCGGGTTCTTGGTGTTAGAACTTTTCTGACAATGTAGGGATTGAACTTTTCCTGACTGAATGTCATCAGTTCAAGATGCCAGAAAAGAGCCCTTTCATTGAGGGTCTGGCGGATGCTCTGGTAATGACTTCTCAGTTCATCAATGGGCAGTGAACTCTGGAGTGTGAACAGACAGAACCAGTCACTGCCTGTTTGCCAGCGCATCGGAAGGAACAGATAGCTTTTTATATTATTGGTTTGCAGATAGTCCTTCATCAGCCCGGCTGCTGGCTCATGGAACACCGGTCCTTCCGCGTGAATGAGGTGAGGCCAGACATCATCATGAGAGGCCATGGTTTTGTAATATTTGGCGAGAATTTTCATGGGAATAGTCCCAAATCCCTCTCGGCCATCTGCTCTTTGGGTGAGCTCAAATACAGAATCGCTGTACTGGCCATGTTTTGCCAAAGATGTCGGTACTGAAGAGTAGCGGAATCCGCTGAAGTTCAGACCTGCTATGAAATTTTGTATATCCTGCTGGATAACATCGATCGGCCTTGCGGTTTGTGAATATATATCGTTGTTTATCGTTCCTGTATTTTCTTCTGTTAACTGGCTGCTTAATACGACTCTGCCATGCCATTGTGTTTGTGGCATTACTCCCCCCCGGACTACAGTTTTTTGATTTTTGATAAATACGACAGGTGACTTATACGTATGGATAGTATCAGATTACAAACGAACAAAGGAATCTTTAAAAGTGATAAATTTTGTATTTTGAGGGCAAAAAATTGAGTAAGATCAGCATCTGTGTATATTAGTACAGTTTTGGTGAATATTTTTGCGGGTAACTGCTCATATTTAACTGGCGACATGTGGCGACCAGTCCTTTACCTCAAAAAAAGACTGGGAAAACTTCCTCGACAATCTGGGCTGCAAAGCCTCCCAGCAAAGGCGTTGGGCGAGGGAGGGCGTTTTAAAGGCTGCATTGATAAGCTTCCATCAGCTCGAAACCCTGATTATCCATAGTGACGGTGCCCGACAGTTTGATACTGTGTTTCAGCATGGGCTGTGCTGGTTCCACGCGGGAAGGCCTCTGGACAAACTGATACCGGCTAATGATTTCGAAAGAGCTTCCAGAGACTGGATGCAGACCCAATACTGGAACCTCTACGATGATATGGAAGCCTACCAGAAAAATTCTACAGAGGCGGAGAAGCGTCGGCTCTACCAAGACTTTGACAACGGGATAACGACACAGGTCGATTACCCGGACTTACAAAGAGTGCTGGGCCAATTGATGGTGGTCAGGGAAGAGCTGCTGTTGGTTCTTGAGTATCCGTGGCTGCCCCTGCACAACAATCTGAGTGAACGACAAATCAGGGAGTCTGTGAAAAGACGGAAGGTCAGCGGTGGTACTCGGAGCGCTCTGGGCAGGAAGTGTCATGATACCTTTGACCTTTGCCAGTCTGAAAAAGACCTGCAAACTGCATGGGACCTCTTTCGCCAAATATCTCAAAGACAGGCTCTCAGGTGCTAACCAGATTCCCCGGCTGCGAGACCTGATTCTGGCAGCTTCAGGATACCAGGAAGTGGCTTCTGCCAGAGGAATATGAGCACTTACTTGAGATAGATACCGGGAACGAGCAGCATCATGATCAGGCCGTCCCGCACTAAAACGGATTGACGGTATTGTGCGACTTCCTGAGCCTTCGTATTTGGGGTTTTGGTTCCAGATGATTGTTTCGGAAATTGTTGTTTGTGTGCTCCTTGTTTTTTCACTCTTTGTTTTTGCATCCTGCCCACCACATCCTTGTTTTTTATTTTAAATGTTTTTGTAT
>CAMRBW010000055.1 GCA_947040555.1 uncultured Oceanospirillales bacterium
ACCTACGACCAATTGGTTAAAAGCCAACTGCTCTACCAACTGAGCTAACGACCCACTATTGCTGCTAAACAGCACTTTGAACTCTAACGCTCCACTCCCGGCAACCTTGGTCACAGGAAGTGGTACGTATCTTACTGATTTGCAGAAACAGTGCAACCCCTGTAAATACCGAAATAACTACAAGAGTGACACTATCTACGACCTTTTATGGCTTTGAGCGGCTCAGTCTTCCAGATTTCTCAGGTAAACATCGGCCAGACGTGCCGCCGAGCTGCTGGGAAAATCTTTAATCACTTGCTGTAGATACTGTCTGGCTTTGGCGTTATCGCCCAGACGGTCATAAACCTGTCCCAGTTTATAGGTCGCATCGGCGTGTTTATCGCTGCCGGCATGCTTCTTCAGAAGCAGCACGAAACGGTCTTTGGATTCCTGCAGGTTACCCTGGGCCAGATAAATCTCTCCCAACCAGTACTGAGCATTACCTGCGTAAGCACCATTGGGATCCTGCTCCAGATACTGCTTCATACCGGTTATTGCTTCGGCATAACGGCGTTCGCGAATAAATTGATACGCTCTTTTGTAAAGCACAGTGCTATCAATTTTCTTGATGGCTGCGCCCCCGGATCTCTGTGAGACCGAAGCGGACGGTGAAGATACTTTGTCTGAGGTATCGGAGACCGTCGATCGGGAAGAGGCGTCCGTAATCATCTGACCGATACGGCGATCCAGATCCAGATAACGATCCCGGTTCTCTTTCTGAACCCGGACAATCATGTTGGACTGCTCTTCAAGCAGACCACGAAGTTCCATAATCTCCCGCTGTAAGGTGTCGATCTGGTTCAACAGCATCATTGGTTCATTTTTGGGCGCGGGTACAGAGATAATGGCTCTCTCAACAACAGGGGCTCTCGCCCCTGCCTCCACGACGGGAATGGGTGCTGCCACGGCGGTTGTCGCCAGCCCTAAAATGGCAGCCCCGAGCAAAGTTAACCTTGCCAACATTCAGGATTAACCCTCTTTAACCACGACAGCACGACGATTTTCAGACCATGCAGTCTCGTTATGCATGGTATTGATCGGCGTTTCAAAGCCGTAGCTGACAACCTCTATGCGGGAAGAGACTACGCCCTTCAGCACCAGATAGTTTTTAACAGCCATGGCCCGACGTTCACCCAACGCCAGATTATAGGTACGAGTGCCACGCTCGTCAGTGTGACCCTCTATAACCAACTTCTCGTTTATACCCGCCGGACTGGTCAGGTAAGCAGCCTGTACATCGAGGACTGCAATATCCTCGTCGTCTAACCTGTCGCTATCGTAGGGAAAGTGAATACTGTCTTTTTCCAACAACTCGGCAATCTGTTCAGCAGAGGCCTCAACCATTCCGGTATCCAGAACCGCCTGTACGGCCGGATCGAGCAACGGTAACGTCTCTACCATCTCACTTTCCGTCACATCAACGATAACAGACTCACCGCTGGTGCCCATCTGATCATTGGTCGCACAACCTGCCAGCCATACGACAGCCAGGCCCACAACAACACCTTTGATAAACTTCATTGATCTCCCCCATCTTCGTCTTTTTAATTAAACCAAGGTACGTTAACAAAGTTAAAAACGGCAGACCAGAACAATCCAACACTCTGCCAGGAGGGCTGATCTGCCTTATTTCATTTATTTCCTATAGGGCGACCAGGCCGGTTCACGCACATCACCCTCGCTGGAAGGCAGACGGAAACTGACGCGGCCATCCGCCGAGATAATGCCCAGCACCCCACTATCGCCCTGAGCGGCATAGATCAGCATACGGCCGTTAGGAGAGACATCCGGTGCATCTTCAAAGGGAGAGGAGGTCAGTGTCCGTATACGGCCGGTATCCATCTCCTGAATAGCGACGTTGTAGGATGCCTCACCCTCGCCCTTATGGATAAAGGCCATGCTCTTGCCATCCGGGAACACCCGAGCCCGGGCATTGAACTTGCCATCAAAGGAGAGGCGTTTGGTCTCTCCAGAAGCCAGTTCTACCTCGTAAAGCTGTGCGGAACCGCCACGGTTGGAAGTGAACACCAGACTCTTGCCATCCGGCATCCAGGCCGGTTCATTATCCAGAGCGAAATGACGGGTCACCTGCGTTAATTGACGGCTGGCCAAATCAAGCACATAGATCTCTGGATTACCATCCTTGGAGAGCACCATCGCCAGCTTCTTGCCATTCGGCGACCACTTCGGAGCGCTGTTCAAACCAGGAAAGTTCGTGACCCGCTCGCGCTCGCCACTGGCCAGCTCCTGAATATAGATGGCCGGACGACCGGCCTCAAAGGAGACATAGGCCAGTTTTTTACCATCGGGAGACCAGCTCGGTGCCAGGATCGGCTTGTTGGATTTCAGAATCGGAACCGCCCGATGGCCGTCCATATCGGCATAAACCAGTTGGTAATCGGTCTTTTTGGCATCGTGTCGTTTGGCGACCACGTACACGATACGGGTCGAAAACACGCCGGGGATGCCGGTGATATTCTCGTAAACATCATCACTGATTTTGTGGGCCATAGCGCGTAGCTGATCACGGGAGCCGGTCACTTCACCGCGCAGCACTGACCGTCGGCCCAGCACATCAAACAGCTCATAGTTAACGACATAACCATTGCCGCTCTGCTCGCTGACCCGGCCAATCAGCACATAAGAGGCTCCCAAAAGACGCCAGTCGCCAAAAAACACTTCGTCAGCTTTTGAAGGGAAGCCCAGAAACTGCTTGCTGGAAATCGGTGCAAACTGGCCACTCAGACGCAGATCGCTACCGATAATTCCGGCAATCTCCTCTTGCAGCAGATCACTGCCACTCCAGGCAAACGGAACAACCGCAACAGGTATCGCTTTATCGTTACCTTTGGTGATCTCAATGGTCAGCTCTGCTTGCGCCAGAGCCGGCCCCATAAGCAGACAAAACAGGAGCGACCACATCACAGATGGTTTTTTTAGTAAAAGGAGTGTTCGGATCACACGTGCACCTGTCAACATCATTCCAGCAAATCCTCGGGATTAAATACAAACCGGAGCGTTCGGAAATTTTCCTCGAAAACCCGGGGTTCCATATCCTGAAGCTCGGTAAATGGTGCGGCTCTCTCCACGGACTGATAGGCTGAGCGGTCAAAGGCTTCATTGCCGCTACCCGCCAGAATCCGAACTTTGATCAGCTCCCCCGTGGGCAACAGCTGAATACGCAGTACCGTTTTCATTCCCTGTCGGGCAGAGGCGGGGCGAATCCACTGTCGCTCAACCAGCTGTCGGATGATCCCCACATAGCCGGCCGCCAGTTCAGCATCTTCCCTGGCCTGTTCCGCAGCCTGCGCATCTCTATCCAAAGCAGCCAGCATCTCTTCTTCCTGCTGTTTTTGCAACTGTTCAAGGCGTTTTTGCTTGCGCTCACGGCGCTCCCGCTCCAGACGCTCATGCTCGCGCTGTTCGGCAAGTTTGCGTTCGCTTTCACGGCGCAGATCAGCCTTGCGTCGTTCCTCCCGGCGCCGCTCTTCCGCCTGTTTCTTCTTGCGCTCTTCTGCCTGTTTCTGCTTCAGAGCAATGGCCTGCTGATCTGGCCTGGGCTTTGCTATCGGCTTCGGTGCTGGCTTTTCAGCAACGGGGACAGGTTTTTTCGGCGCGGGCTCTGGCCGTTCAAGCGTGACCATTTTGGCAGAGACATGGCGGGGAACAGGATTCACTTTTCGCGTTTCCGTTGTCGGCACTATCAGCAGAAGCAAAGCCACCGCCAGGCTGTGAAGAAGCAGCGAAACCGTAGCGGGTAACAGCCAGCCCTCTCCTTTCACACTCTCTCTTTTTTTGCCGCCCCTCTTACTCCGGGTCCTTTTCCCTATCACGCTTAATTCAGCTCCTCGGGTTCGGTCACCAGGCCGACATCATTGACACCCGCTTTCTGCAGAACAGCCATCATCTCAACGACTGTGCCATAGCGGACGTCTTTATCACCCTTTACCAGCACCAGTGTCGTTGGGCGAGCCTTCTTTATTTTACCGACCTTATTCACCATCTCCATCAGCGTCAGAGCCTTTCCGCCAGAGGACTCCAGGCTCAAATAGTAGGTAGCATCCGGCTTGATAGAGATAACCAGCGGCTCTTCCCCCGGGGGAATTTCAACAGGTTTGCTATCGATCTTCGGTAGCTCAACCTGTATACCCTGAGTGAACATAGGTGATGACACCATGAAAGCCACCAGCATCACCATCATGATGTCGATAAACGGCACCATGTTGATTTCAGACATAGGCTTTCGGCGTCCCGGTTTTTTGTAACCGAGTAAGCGCGCCACGGTTAACCCTCTCCCTTTTCGCCGACTTTACCGTGAACCTGACGGTGCAGAATGCTGGAGAACTCTTCGGCAAAGGTCTCATAGCTGGTCAGCAGTGATTCGGAACGGGCGTTAAAACGGTTGTAGGCAACCACCGCAGGAATTGCCGCCACCAGACCTACAGCGGTGGTGACCAGCGCTTCGGCAATACCGGGAGCAACAGCCGCCAGTGTTGTCTGCTGAACGCCGGCCAGACCACGGAACGAGTTCATAACCCCCACAACGGTGCCGAACAGACCGACATAAGGGCCCGTTGAGCCGACCGTGGCCAGGAACGGCAAGTTTGCCTCGAGACGTTCCTGCTCACGGATGACGGCAACGCGCATGGCGCGCTGAACTCCGTCCATCAGGGCGTCGGCTTCCATAGCTTTGCTGCGCAGACGGGTGAACTCCCTGAAGCCCGCCATGAAAATACGTTCCATGCCGATGCCATTTTCCGAATCGGTACGGATTTCCCGGTAGAGCTGCCCAAGATCCATGCCGGACCAGAACCGGCTTTCAAAATCTATCGCGGTTTTGCGGGCGTTGCGCAGCACCCTACTGCGCTGGACGATAAACACCCAGGAGAGCAGGGAAGCCGCTATCAGCATCAGCAAAACAAACTGCACAAACCAGCTGGCATTCAGTACCAGCGACCACATAGAAGCACTTTCAGTCACACTCTTCTCTCTTTCTGTTCCTTTTTCGAATCTCGCCCTGATGGTCTGACTCAGGGTTCGGAGGGCGC
This sequence comes from uncultured Oceanospirillales bacterium, assembly GCA_947040555.1. Lineage (GTDB taxonomy): Bacteria > Pseudomonadota > Gammaproteobacteria > Pseudomonadales > Endozoicomonadaceae > Sansalvadorimonas. The sequence goes on from CAMRBW010000055.1 coordinate 5,088, forward strand.
ATCCTGCGATGACAACAGCATCGCCTGCCGAACGTTAACCGGCAATCCCACCGGGCGCAGGCTATTTGCACTGACACAGGCTATGGAAAACCGCCCTTTGCAGAGCCTCTCACCGCCGCGCCAGATAGACTGTACAACATCAAACCCGGCTCGTCCTCGCCGGGACAGGCTGACTGAGACCTCCAGAGTATCATCCAGCCGTGCCGGTTTCAGGTACTCAACCGTGGTATTACGAACCACCAGCAAAATACCATCCAGCATCAAGGCTTGCTGATCAAAACCCAGGCTGCGCAGATATTCAGTACGTGCCCGCTCCATAAATTTCAGGTAGTTGACGTAATAAACAATACCACCGGCATCGGTATCCTCGTAATAAACACGTACCTGCCAGTTAAACACCCTATCAGCCACAGCTTGCACCTCTTACACCCGACTGAATAAAAAACGACAACCTTCCGGGTTATATCATGTATAGCCACAGACTGTTACACCCTTTTGCAGGGGGTTGCCTCTCCAATAAGAAGGCTAGAAAGGCACGACCCGACTGGCGCCTCTCTGGGTGTAAATAAGCACCCTTGAGCCCGTCTGAAAGGTGACCGCCGGGTCCTCTTCCTGTACAACCGAGATCATCTGTCCGTTCGTCAGCCGAACGGTGATATTGAAACCGGTTTTCCGCTTAATCCCTTTCTCAGCGGCATTGCCCAGTACGCCTCCCAGTACAGCACCACCTACGGTAGCAATATTAGAGCCGGAACCACCACCTACCTGGCCGCCGGCAATACCGCCAATCACAGAACCGGCAATGGTACCCACCATATTTTGGCTGTCTTCAATGGTTACGGGGGCCAGTGCCACAATTGTTCCTTCCTGTACCGTTTGTACCCGTTGTGCTTGATCGGAAGAGTAGACCCTACTGGTCTGGTTGGTCGTACATCCGCTCAAAATAACAGCTGTAACCAGCAGCACTAACGAAAATTGTCTCATCATTATTAATCACTCCTTATTTGCATAAAAATACCACCACCATTTTCATCGCTCGTAATAGGTGATATTCCCTGCTCATGGCTGTTTATTAGCTCATGGCTGTTTATTAGCTCATGGCTGTTTATTAGCTCATGGCTGTTATTAGCTCATGGCTGTTTAATCGATAAACCAAAATGTTCATAGGCGTGCCGCGTCACCATTCGCCCTCTGGGCGTGCGCATCAGATAGCCCTGCTGAATCAGGTAGGGCTCCAGCACATCTTCAATGGTATCGCGCTCTTCGCCGATGGCGGCTGCGAGGCTGTCTACACCGACCGGACCACCATCGAATTTTTCAATCATCGCCAACAGCAGCCGGCGGTCCATATGATCAAAACCCTGATTATCCACATCCAGCATATTCAGCGCAGCATCGGCAATTTCGCCCGATACTTCGCCATTGGCACAGACTTCTGTGTAATCACGTACCCGACGCAGCAGACGATTGGCAATACGCGGCGTCCCACGGGAGCGACGAGCAATCTCGCGGGCACCCTCGACCTCCATCTTTAGACCAAGAATACGGGCAGAACGTTCAATAATGGTGGTGAGATCGGTCACATTGTAGAATTCCAGCCGCTGCACGATACCAAACCGGTCCCGCAGGGGAGAAGTCAGCAGACCGGCTCGCGTGGTTGCGCCCACCAGAGTAAAGGGCGGTAGATCCAGCTTGATGGAGCGGGCGGCAGGCCCTTCGCCGATCATGATATCCAGCTGGTAATCCTCCATCGCGGGATAGAGCACCTCTTCCACCACCGGACTGAGACGGTGAATTTCGTCGATAAAGAGGATGTCGTGGGGCTCGAGATTGGTCAGCATCGCCGCCAGATCCCCCGCTTTCTCCAGTACCGGGCCGGAGGTCGATTTCAGGTTGACCCCCATCTCGTTGGCAAGGATATTCGCCAGCGTGGTCTTACCAAGCCCTGGCGGACCAAAGATCAAGGTATGGTCAAGGGCATCCCGACGCAAACGGGCAGCCTTGATGAAGATCTCCATCTGCTCCCGCACACTCGGCTGACCGATATAATCACTGAGCCGATCCGGACGAATAGCCCGATCAATACGATCTTCGAGAGGGGCTTCCTGTGCGGAAATCAATCGGTCACTTTCAATCATCAGCGTTCCCTGTTTAAACGTTCAGCGTCCATCAGGCAATGGCTCGCAAGGCACGACGGATTAACTCGTCGGTACCCAAACCATCACCTTCGCTATTACTCTCAACGGCAGAAATAGCCTTACTGGCCTCTTGCGGACGATAACCCAGAGCCACCAGCGCACTGATCGCATCCTGCACCGAATCATGTTTTGCCGGTACGACAGACGCTTTGCCGGACGCGGCCATCTCCAAAGCACCCAGAGCGGGCTGCCATTCATTAAGACGGTCTTTCATCTCGACGATCAAGCGTTCTGCGGTTTTCTTGCCGACACCGGGAATACGGGTCAGCATGGAGGTATCCTGCTCGTGAACACAGCGGGCAAACATCTGCGCTTCCATACCAGACAAAATCGCCAGTGCCAGTTTAGGACCAACGCCGTTGACTCGAATCAGGGTACGAAATAGCTGTCGTTCACTTTTGTCAGCAAAGCCATAGAGCAACTGGGCATCTTCACGCACAACAAAATGCGTGTACAAAATCACCTCTTGCCCCGGCTCTGGCAGACGAAAGATGGTTGTCATTGGTGCTTCAATTTCATAACCAAGGCCGCTGACTTCTACTATCAAACTGGGAGGTTGTTTTTCAACCAGTATGCCGCGCACTCTTCCAATCATCTTATTTTCCGAAAATATATTTTACCGTAGACGACCACGGACAATTTTCCGGCCGCCAGAACCTGCCAGACCAATAAGCCCCTGTCGTGTATGGGCATGACAAAGAGCCACCGCCAGACCATCTGCGGCATCAGCCTGGGGCCTGCGATTCAAACGCAGCATCGCCATGACCATATGCTGAACCTGCTCTTTGTCTGCCGAACCGGTTCCCACAACTGCCTGTTTGACCTGTCGAGCCGAATATTCACTGACCGGCAAGCCGTTGTTCATCGCCGCAACAATCGCTGCGCCGCGCGCCTGTCCCAGCTTCAGGGCGGAGTCCGCATTTTTGGCCATAAACACTTGTTCAATACCAACCATCTGAGGTGACCAGGCTGCAATCACCTGATTGATACCATCAAAAACCTGTTTGAGACGCTCCGGTAATTCCCCCGGCTGGATGCGGATACATCCAGAATCCACATACTCAATTGTTTGCCCGTTATGGTTGATAATGCCATAACCCGTAATCCGGGAACCTGGATCGATACCAAGAATAATTGCCATACCAGAAGGTCAGCCCTTAAAGGCAAAAGCCAAATAACGAAATAATTAAAGAATAAATACTGTTTATTTTTACAGTTATACAACTTATTTTTACAGTTATACAACCTGTTATACAGCAGCATGAAGCGAATCCTAACGATAATTCCCGGCAACAGCTTTCCACAACAACTTACAAACCAGCCACCACTTGTAACCAAAAGCTACTGGTTGCCTGAGTATCAAAAGTTAAGCTATCTGGCATACGGAGCTGCCATAGGGAAGGCCTGAACATCGTGAAAGAACTACTAATGCCTCTGGCGCTTGTCACGCTGACCATTATTGTTCTCTTTTTGGTTACGCTGGGTGTCAACATAATTTGAACAAGCTATCGAACAGCCATGAGCGAGAAACAGCCATGAGCGAGAAACAGCCATGAGCGAGAAACAGCCATGAGCGAGAAAACAAGGGAACTGCCTGCGTTCTGCAGGCAGAGTAGAGGCGGGAATTAGCCTAGCTGTTCCATAATCTCAACAGAAATATCAGCGTTGCTGTATACATTCTGCACATCGTCCAGATCTTCCAGACGATCGATCAGCTTCATCACTTTTTCGGCGCAGGTCAGATCCAGTTCAGCCTGAGTCGAAGCAACCATAGTCACTTCACCATCCGCCGGTACCAGACCTGCTTTTTCCAGTGCTTCCTTAACGGCACTGAACTCAGTCCATTCGGTCAGAACTTCAATAGAGCCATCATCATTGGTCACAACATCTTCAGCACCGGCTTCCAGAGCGGCATCCATAACGGCCTCTTCGTCGACACCCTCTTCGAAGAAGATCTGACCCTTCCGCTCAAACAGATAGGCAACGGAGCCGTCAGTGCCCAGATTACCGCCGTGCTTGGAGAAAGCATGACGCACTTCCGATACCGTACGGTTACGGTTGTCGCTCAGACACTCAACCAGAACAGCGACACCGCCAGGACCGTAACCTTCATAAGTGATCTCATCCATGTTGGAATCATCACCGCCACCGACACCACGCTCAATCGCACGATTGACGGTGTCACGGGTCATATTGGCACCCAGAGCCTTGTCAACCGCTGTACGCAGACGGGGGTTATCTTCAACGTTACCCCCGCCCGTCTTGGCAGCAACAACCAACTCACGGATCAGCTTGGTAAAAATCTTGCCGCGCTTGGCGTCCTGGGCAGCCTTGCGATGCTTGATATTGGCCCATTTACTATGACCGGCCATCGGCGCTCCTCAAAAATTCGAAATGTCAAAACGTCGGATTATATCGTTTTTTTTTGCTTAGCTCACCCAGCGCAGGAAGAGCTGAATCACAACCGAGTTGGCAATATCAATAAAGAATGCACCAACCAGGGGCACCACCAAAAACGCCTTGGCTGAAGGACCGTAATGTTTGGTGACGGCGGTCATGTTGGCAATCGCATTCGGTGTTGCTCCCAGCGCCATCCCCATATAACCGGCACACATCACGGCCGAATCGTAATCCCTCCCCAACACGGGATAAAGCACGAGGTAACAAAACAGCACCAACACAAGTACCTGGAATACCAGAATAAGCAAAATCGGCAGGGCAAGATCAATCAAGCTCCATAACTGCATACTCATCAGCGACATCGCCAGAAACAGGCCGAGGGAGATATCGGAAATCAACGCCAGAGACTTGCAATCTGCCGGCTTGGTCATGCTTTTGAAAAAATAGGGCAGACTGTTGGAAAGCAGAATACCCAAAAACAGACAGGTGACATAGGTTGGCAGGAAGAAATCCAAGTATTCAAAAACTTTGGTCAACTCGATACCACCGGTGATGACCACTGCAATCATCAGCAGATTTCTGAGTATACCGTCAGAATCTATCGGCTCGTGTTCTTCACCATAGCGCGAGCCGATGGTGATATGTTCAGAGCTTCTGGGCTTCAGTCCATCCCGCTCAATCAACCTCCGGGCCACCGGACCACCAACCAGACCACCCAGAATCAGACCGAAGGTCGCACAGGCTGCCCCAACCTCACCAGCATTGCTCAAGCCGTACTGCTCGACCAGAATCGGTGCCCAGGCAAAAGCGGTTCCATGACCACCACTCAGGGTCACCGACCCACCGACTATGCCGTAGATCGGGCTGATACCCATAAACTTTGCTACCGAGATACCGACACCGTTCTGCACCATCAAAAACAGGCTGGCAATGGTCAGAAGTACCAGAAGGGGTACACCCCCGGCACGCAGTGTAGAAAATCGGGAAGAGAGGCCAATGGTGCTGTAAAACACCAGAAGAAGACTGTTACGGGTATCCAGATAAAACGTGATTTCAACCCCAAAAGCAATATAGACAAAACCGAACACCAACGAGGCAAGAAAGCCTCCAGTTACCGGCTCGGGAATATTGAAATCCCGGAAGAAGGGTACAATCGTATTCAGCCCCCGGCCAAGAAACAACACAAGAACAGCCAGTGCTAATGTCTGCCATAGGGTAAAAGACATTGAATCTCCTTAACGTCAGGAACATCGAAATCAGCCAGATTTCAATCAGCCAGTAATTATTATGTTAAGGCAATTTTTACTGTACTGAGTTCAACGACAGAGTAAAGGTGAACCGGTTCGTGATGACCGCAGTTACAAAGCAGTAGCACAGAAAAGCGACATTGGCCCGGCCCGAACTTCTATTCTCCGTGTTGTATTTTTTGTCCGGCTGCGTTGAAAGTAACTGTACAGGCAATATGTAACACCTGTACAGAAATACCGATTACTTACCATGAAAATGCGGCCCCAACCTTCATTGTTTGGGATGAGCCGCATTTCCCGCTCATGGCTGCTTAGTGACTGGTTGCAGAAGCCGCATCACGACGAATACGAATATTCAATTCGTGCAACTGCTGGGTATCGACAGGGCTGGGAGCCTGCGTCATAACACAAGAGGCTGACTGGGTTTTCGGGAAGGCGATCACTTCACGAATGCTGTCGGTACCACAGAGCAGCATCACCAGACGATCCAGACCAAAGGCCAGACCACCGTGAGGAGGAGCGCCGTACTTGAGCGCATCCAGCAGGAAGCCGAACTTCTCGCGCTGCTGCTCTTCCTGAATGTCGAGCACCCGGAACACCGACTGCTGCATGGCCTGATCGTGGATACGAATGGAGCCACCACCCACTTCATAGCCATTGATGACCATGTCGTAAGCACGGGAGAGTGCTGTGGCCGGATTGGCTTCCAGCTCTTCCGGCGTACAGGTTGGCGCGGTGAACGGATGGTGCAGCGCGGTCAGACCACCCTGACTGTTCTCTTCGAACATCGGGAAGTCCACAACCCACAGCGGAGCCCAGGCGCAGGTGTACAGATTCAGATCGGCACCCAGCTTGCAACGCAGCGCACCCAGGGCATCGGAGACCACTTTGACACTGTCGGAACCAAAGAAGATGATGTCGCCGTTAGCCACATCCAGACGCGCCATGATCGCCATGATCACATCTTCATCCAGGAACTTCAGGATCGGAGACTGAAGACCTTCCACGCCATTCTCGAGCGCATTGACCTTCACCCAGGCCAGCCCTTTGGCACCATAAAGGGAGACAAACTTGCCGTAGTCATCAATCTGCTTACGGGTCATACGCTCACCGCCACCAGGCACTTTCAGCGCCGCAACACGGCCTTTCGGATCGTTGGCCGGACCGTTAAACACCTTGAACTCCACGCCAGCGACCAGATCATCAATATCAATCAGCTGCAGCGGAATACGCAGGTCTGGCTTATCGGAGCCGTACAGACGCATGGCATCGGCAAAGGTCAGGTGCGGGAACTTGCCCAGATCCACATTCAGCAGTTCGCTGAACATTTTAGTGACCATATCCTGAGTCATGCCCATGATCTTCTCCTCGTTCATAAACGAGGTTTCGATATCGATCTGGGTAAACTCAGGCTGACGCTCGGCACGCAGGTCTTCATCACGGAAGCATCTGACGATCTGGTAGTAACGATCAAAGCCGGACACCATCAACAGCTGCTTGAACAGCTGGGGCGACTGGGGCAGTGCGTAGAATGATCCCGGATGGACACGGCTGGGTACCAGGTAGTCACGGGCACCTTCCGGCGTTGCCCGGGTCAGCATGGGGGTTTCAATATCCAGAAAGCCATGCTCTTCCAGATAGTTGCGCACCAGACGGGTCGCCTTGCTGCGCATGATCAGCTTCTCCTGCATCTCCGGACGACGCAGATCCATATAGCGATAACGCAAACGAACCTCTTCACCGACATCGACAAAGCCGTCCAGCTGGAACGGCGGAGTCTGGGCCGAGTTGAGAATCTCAACACTCTTGCCCAGCACTTCAATGTCGCCGGTGCGCATATTGGGATTGATACCGCCCTGAGGACGTAGACGTACCAGACCGGTCACCTTCAGAACGAATTCACTGCGGGCTTTATCTGCCAGAGCGAATGCCTCTTCGGTATCCGGGTCGATGACAACCTGAGCAATACCTTCACGGTCGCGCAGATCAAGGAAGATAACCCCACCATGGTCACGACGGCGATGCACCCAACCACACAGGGTGACAGTTTCGCCGTTATGACTCAGATTCAAATCGCCACAGTAATGGCTACGCATGATTAACCTCGAATTCTGTGCCGGCTTGAAGCCGGGCCTGCCTGTTTCCCTGCCCCACCAGGGGCGCTCAAAACATGTTTCTGGCGGTCAGTCACCGGTTGCGGCACAAGAGCCACAGCCAGATTTCTTATCCTTGTTCGGGCAATGATTATCACTGGTCGACAAATGCTTTGTTTTGCCGCCTTTGAAATCGGTCTCGTACCAGCCACCGCCTTTAAGACGAAAGAATGGCGCAGAGATCTGCTTTTTCAACTCCGGCTTGCCACATTCGTGGCAATCGGTGAGGGGAGCATCGCTGAACTTCTGGATAGCTTCAAGGGAAGAGCCGCAATCCTGACAAAGATACTCATAGATAGGCATGGATAACCGCCAACTACTCAAAAACCGCAAAAAAGATCGGGCATTATCCCAAGGCACAGCCGGGTTGTCATTATTGTTTTTCGGTTGGAGGTTTGCAGAAAGCACACGCTCTGGCTATTTCATAGCTGACCAGGACCAGAAACAGTGTGGCCAATAAGTCACCAGCAGCCGGAAAGTCGAAGCCAGAGTTCATGCCGGCAGCTCAATCTGCAATTTACTGTGACGGAAAGCCCGGTCAGATATCTCTGGCGCCCGTTTTGACAACAATACCTTGAATGGCAGACTGAAGACCGCTGCCATGGTGCTTCCCCCGCCTTCCGGTCGCGAGGGTATATACAAAAAATGGGGTTGCACCCCCTACGGTTTTTGGTAAAGCCAAAAATAACACCAGTCAATATTTTGTAACCAACTCTATATACGCTCGACTTTAACCAGGCTTCCAACCTGCTATTTGATGGATATTACTCCCAAGGTAAAGATGTCGGTGATTACGACCAATATTATCAAAGCAAGCTCTACATCTGGAATTACGGCACGATAAAAAGCATTTCAAAGAGTGGAATCTTGATTCCACGACACACTCCAGGATACATTATGAATTCCAACAAAGCGCTCTGACAGGGCTGACCATCAATTGTAAAAACCGCACACCCAGGGCAGCTCTTCATACGGCGAAGGCTGATAACAGCGCGCCTGCCAGTGAAAATCGATCCATTCTGGGCTACACAACACCTCCAATTTAAAACGGCATTTTATAGTCACCACTCATAATTCTCTGGCAATATCGCATTACAAGCAGTTACATTCTATAGAGGGCACACAGATTATTGCATTTCCCGTAAAGCTATTGAACAATGAGATAACACATGCAGTTTATGTGAATTGCCAAAGAAAAAACTTCAGTTTGTTAAGGTTAAAGATGCAAAGCCTAACAAGGTATTCTATTGTTTATGGCAACTAGTACAAAAAGATCAACATAACAAAACACCCATGGAGCTGGTTAGATAATGAAAACCTTAACCAAAAGCGTACTCAGCGCCGCAATTATTACTGCGATGGCTGCCTCGTCTGCTCAGGCTCACTTGTCTGGAGAATTTTTTGAAGACAGCGAACTGACACTTCATCTGAAGAACTATTACAAGTCCAAGAGCCAGATCGATAAGACTACCGGCGAGCAAAAAAGCAAGGACAAGGACAAGGGCTGGGCACAGACTGTCGGCTTTGATTTTAACTCCGGTTACTTTGCCAATATCATCGGTTTTGATCTCGGTGCTCACCACGTTTTCAAACTCCATGACAACATTGGCTCAAACAATGTAAGCAATAGCGACCTTTTCAGACCTGGCCACAAGAAAAACGGTAAAACAAAAGGAGAAAGCTACGGCAAAGCTTTTGGTGCAGTAAAAGTCAACCTGATGGATAACGGTGTTGCCAAAATCGGCCGTATGGTTCTGGACACCCCGCTGCTGAACAGTTTCGATGCCGATGCCGCTCTGCCCAGCACTGTTGAGGCCTTCTATGCAGACTACTCCATGTATGGCGTAACTGTATTTGGTGCAGTTGCCAAGAAAAGCAGCAGGGCAACCGAGGCTGGCTATGAAGACTATGGCGTACGAATAGACGGCAAACTCAAGAAGCGCTCCGTAAAGACCATGGGTGCCATGTATGAAATGGACGGGCTGAAGCTTTCAGCTGCTTACGCCAAACAGAAGGATACCGTCAAAGCTTTCTATATGGATGGTTCATCGACTTTTAACATGGACGACCATACCTTCGTGACCGTCGGTGCTCAGTATGGCAAAAACAAGGCTACCGGTGCTACCAAGGACAATGAAATTGATCGTGGTGGTATTGCGCCGGATGAAAAGGACAGCATCAGCTGGCACGGTCTGATGGCAGAAGCCGGCTATGACAATATAACCATGATGGTCAGCATGGTTGATGTCGGCGGCGGCAAGAATGCCGGACTTTCTGACGCCGCAGTTGGCTGGGGAACAGTCGGAGATACAACCGAGCCTGAAGATCAAACCGAGTTTAACGGCTATAACTCGATGATGATCAACGACTTCCATGCAGCCAACGAAAAGTCTTACCAGGTCAAGCTTGGTTATGACTTCTCCGATATGGTTGACGGTCTGAGTGCCTCGTTCAGTTATGTGGATGGTAAGATTGGTGGCGCGAAGGCAGACAAGGCTGATACCAACGAATACAACATTCACATTGATTATGAAGTTCCTGTCCTTGAGGGTGTAATGGTTAGCCTCAGCCACGGCAAGTACGAAAAAAAATCCAAGGCCGAGAATCAGGTTAAGACCACAACGACTCAAAAAGAGACTCGTCTGATGGTCACCTACGATCTCGCTATTTTCTAAGCAGCCTGAAAACATCAACCAAAAATCAAAACCGCCACATCATGTGGCGGTTTTATTATGTCTTATTTATCTGATCCCGCAAAAAAACCAATAAAAACAGTGCCATTGCAGCTTTAGGCTGTAACGGCACTGTTTTTATTTACCGATATAACTAAAGTTTACAGCCTGGCAAGGCTAATCCATTAAGAGACGAAATCCTTCAACTTCTTCAACGGACGAACCTTGACCTGAACAGAAGCAGGCTTGGCCGCAACATCCATCAATTCACCAGGACGGAAGGGGTTGGGAACATTCTTCTTGGCTTTCTGGGCAGGCTTCTTCTTGGTCACAATTTTCAGCAGACCAGGGATGGTGAATTCACCACAACCACGCTTCTTGAGATGCCGTTCAATCAACACAGTCAGCTCTTCAAGCACGTTGCTGACATCCCTGCGGCTCAGATCAGTGTTTTCGGCGATCTCATTGAGAATCTGACTTTTTGTGTATTTGTCCTTGATTGCTGGCGCTGGCATTTTTGTCTCCGGATATGTCGTCCTAACATTTAAAACTCCGTCCCTCGCAATACAGCACGAAAGCTTACCCACAGAGCACAACAGCCTTAAATCCATCAAAGGCTATCAGACCATCAGAATAACTATCACTATCACAGCAACAGAGACAATCCCCTACAACCTGCAAATACACGCCAATAGCATCCTGAAATAACAAACCTGAAACAGCTTTCAGCAGAAACCGCTGAAAACAGCTCATAACATCGACAGGCTAAACGGAATTTTTCAGAAAACCCGCATACAGGAATACAATTTCAAGTAGCGGTTACGAACCAATATAAACTACCGCTTTTCGGGTTGCGACTGTTTTTTATCTGATTTTACCGAATGGAGTCATTTTTCGTATCTTTTTATATATTAAAACCATACTTAATATTGAGCGAGATGAACAATTCACGCTAAATTAACAGCGAAGTCCTGTTATTTTTCGACAACACTAACATTTACAATATATGGAAAGGACATGTTTCTCTCTACATTGAAATTCCTGCAACTGCTGACTGGTCTCGTGCTGACCGGCCTATTTCTGGGCGCTCCGGCCCTGACATCCGCCCTCCACCCTGAGATACCCGCTATCCCAGCGGTCGAACTGTATACAAAGGAGCCATCTCTACTGATAATGCTGGCTACTGCCATTGCCAATCTGATATCAGGCTGCTACCAATCCATACTGCCCTTCCCTCGCAAACCTTTACAGATACTAGCCTCACTCGGCTTTATTACCGCCGCCACCCTGTCCGCAATCAATATGTTCCTTCCTTTCAAGGTGGAGCTAATAACAGCCTACGGCCCTCAGACAGCGGTATCTCTGTTAGTACTGGGGCTGATGCTGCATACGGTTTGCAACCTTCACCAACTCAACCCGAGCCAAACCACTGTAGCAGGAGCAAGCAGCGCCATCGGGCTGGATACCGGTCGTGAGACAGGTGCAGTCAAATGGTTTAACACGTCCAAGGGATTCGGATTCATAACCCGGGATTCTGGCGAGGATATTTTCGTGCACTACCGTGCGATTCGGGGAGATGGACACCGGGTGCTTTCCGACGGTCAGAGAGTGAGCTTTATCGTCAACAAAAAAGAGAAAGGGCTGCAGGCTGAAGATGTTACTACCCATAACTGACAGCCCATAACTGACAGACCATAACTGACAGACCATCCCTCCTTCCATGAGAGATAGCCTCTCACCCATACAAATGCCCGGACTAATCCGGGCATTGACATCTCGCATCAATCAATAATGGGGAGGTGGCTCGTTATCGGCCCCAACTTCCCCTAAATTACTGAGCAGTTCTCCCATCCGCGTCTTCAAAAAATCAATTTCTCGCCTCAGCAAATCAATATCTGCCTGCTGGCGAGTTACAACTTCATTTAGCTGCTGCATACTGTCATCCTGATAACTGACCTGTGTCTGCAGCTCAAGAAGTTCATCTTTCATCACTCTTCTCCACGGGGCTAGTCGGCGCTCACAACCTTGCTGGGTACAGATTCGAGCCGAGTTTCATTCATCAGCAACACACGGTTCAGGGGTAGCCCCAATCACCATGCGATCACCAGCCAGCTGGTCAATATATGTCCTTAGAGGAAAATCGGGCAAATAAAAAATGGGGCACTATGGGCACCCCATTCCTTAAATAGCCGACCCAAATACAGGATTACACCAGCCCGGCAGCCTCAATCATCTTCTGCAGCTCACCCTGCTCATACAGGTCACTCAGAATATCACTGCCACCCACCAGCTCGCCCTGAATCCACAATTGGGGAAAGGTCGGCCAGTTTGCATACCTGGGAAGATGGGCACGAATGTCTGGATGAGCCAGGACATCGACATAGGCGAAACGCTGACCACAGGCGGAAAGAATCTGCACAGCACGGGCAGAGAACCCACACAGAGGCTCACGGGGGGATCCTTTCATGAAAAGCAGAATCGGATTGCTTTCAATCTGCTGCTTGATTTGCGCTATGATCTCTTCGGACATACCATCACCTCAAAAACGATTCATCAAATTCTGCGCAGTATACATGAGCCAGCCCCAGACAAAAATCCTGACCAGATCCGGCATGAATACAACCTATCAAAACTTCAGCATTCTTTGAAATCCAATCTAAACTCCTGCCCATATGATGTCTGGTGTCAGCTCGAAGGGGTCAGAGGGAGCTTATGAATGCTAATTTTATAAAAAAAACATTGCAAGCCATACTATTTAAGAATCCAAAGCGCAGGGCTATCGGCATGCTTGCTTTGGCTCTTTCACTTTGCGCGCCGGTGATGCTGCAAGCAATTGTGACAACAGCCCACCCCCCCGAAACATCCGGAGGTGATACCACGCCTACAGAGAGTCATCAATTTAAAGAGGATGAGAACCTCAAAAAAAAAGTAAAATCTATTCTTGATCCAGAGATAGAAAAATTAGACTGCAAACTGCGGCCCATCCAGGGTGCTTTCCGCCGACTGGTACTGCTAAATCTGAAAAACAGCACGGTCGTTCCCCTGTTTGGTAGCCAATCTCATCAGACCAAAAACCTCAGTAGTACAGTCAAACATTCTGTGTCCCTGAATGCTGCTCTACTTGAGAAACTATACGATGAGTGCCCTGAACTACTTGAGGATCACTGGCTCTTAGCTATTGCCGATTCTGACAATCGGCCATTACACATTCTTGCCGCAACGCCAGAGGCTATCAAAAATTTATCGATGTTAACTTCTACATCAGAAAAAAATGATACAGAACTTGACCTCTCACACTGGAGGGTGAACAGAACTAACGCAGCCAGTGAATATCTGGCCATAGCGGATATTACCAAGCAGCACCCTGACATTATCACTATTACTCCTCACAAACTTCCAGATAATCGTAGTCAGAATGTATCGATTCCAAAAACACTGATCACAGCCCTGCAGGCACTTCCTAATGATCATAAAAACAACCTGGCCGTAGTGACCGCCTGCAACTCAGAAGGCAAGTTTTACTTATCGCGCATCCTGACTTCTCTGAATGATCTGATCACTGATAGTTCTCAGTCCAATAAAAAAAATATCACACTCAAACCGATTGGAACGAATAGTCCACTTCTGAGATATACCGCCTCACTCACTCCCATCGACTATCACAGCACTGACCCTACCGAGCCTAATCCCAATTACCGGCTGGAGTTAGTCATCTGCTCTCCTACAAGCAGTAGTCAGAGTGAGGAAAGTGACCAAGACCTAGTCTACCACCGAATGGCCAGCATTGTCCTTCCACCAGCAGGCTTCAAGAGCGGTGAATTTAAATCGAATTTAACGTCACTTTCGAGCGCTTTTAAGCCTTCGTGGAAATCCAAGAGTATGGATAACTGGACACCGTGTATTATTGAATATGAAAAAGGGGGACAATACAGACGAGCCATCCACTCACTAAAAAGTGCCTGTCCATTTGATGTAACTGCTCAAAATTCACAGGCAGGTTCGGTGGCGGCTAGCCCGCAGTCCAGCATTTTCGGGGAAAAGAATGCCGAACATACATGTTTTCCAGTAGAAAAAGAGCCGTTACCACTTCATTTGATGCCAATAAAATCCGATGCCATAGGCGAACTCAAAACTCCGGCGACCTTAGCGGAGCCACCAACCATGACCATAAAAACACTTCTTAATATCACGAAGGCAAATCTGTACGCTTGGGATACCACAAGTGGCCGGGCTACTCCCATTAAAAGTAAAACACTCGAGTCTGGGGCTATAGAGATTTCACTGAAAGATATAAGTGCCGCGAAAAAACAGTTTACATCCGATGATAATCTCTTGTTGGCGATTGCGCATGAGGAAAACAGTTCCCAAGCGCTATCGATATTGCTGCCACTGAATGCTATACAGAAAACTGAAGAATTTACTTTAGAAAGTAAGGCCATCCAATTGTCCCGAAAATTCCTTCCCAAACAACTGACGAAAACAGAGATAAATTCAACAATAGAGCGGGACGATTACTTGCTTTACAATAATTTTTCCAATCCGCCCACCGATAATCAGTCGTCAGGTATCCACCTTGCCGTCCCTGATCCTGATCCTGAGAGCAACGAATACACACTCTACAGACTGGGTTCACTGCCAATACAAGTCTGCAAAAATGGCTCATTTGTTATGCTACCTTTTGACCCCCTTATCGCCCTGACCAAACATCCTTGTTTTATTAACAGCCAACTTGTTGTCAGTAACACCCTTCCCGACAACAAAACAGTGTACTACCCACTGAGCCAGCCTCTTTCTGACGTGAAAGAAAGCGAAAAAAGCGAAAAAAGCTCATACAAGGATGCAAAAGGTCTTGAGTGCATTGTTCAGACCGAGCAAGGAGAATTTTTATTGGATGTTTCCAAGGCCATAAAAATCATTATGCCAGAGCGTGAAGACCCAGCAAGTCACAATACACAC
>CAMRBW010000056.1 GCA_947040555.1 uncultured Oceanospirillales bacterium
ATCCTTTTCTCTGGCCCAGTCAGTTCGTTCTTTCTCAAGTTGCTGAGCTGCCCTGATGGTCTGCTCTTCAAGGTGTCGCTGTGCCTGCTGGAGGCTGGTGCTCAGTTCATCCTTTTCTCTGGCCCAGTCAGTTCGTTCTTTCTCAAGTTGCTGAGCTGCCCTGATGGTCTGCTCTTCAAGGTGTCGCTGTGCCTGCTGGAGGCTGGTGCTCAGTTCATCCTTTTCTCTGGCCCAGTCAGTTCGTTCTTTCTCAAGTTGCTGAGCTGCCCTGGTGGTCTGCTCTTCAAGGTGTTGTTTTGCCTGCTGCAGTTCGGTTTTTTCCAGATCGAGCTGTTGATGGCTGTTGCGCAGATCGGAGAGCTCTTTGTTTTCCTCTATTAGTCTGTTTAATTTATCTACGGGGTTTTCAACTTCTTCGGGTTTGCTGAAAATCTTTAATGCTTTATGTTGACGAGACCCTGAACGTAAATTATTCCAGCCGATATCGCAAAGTAATAAATAGAAAGCCAAGTCAATCTCTTCAGATATTTTATTTTTTAAGAACTCGTCTTGGATTATTTCTTTGTGCAATTCTAGCAGGTGGCTAAAAAACTTGTCGGGTTCTGTTTCGCTAAGTTGGATTGATTCAGATTTTCCTTTTAAGTAAATAAAGTGCAATGCTATATATGAATTTATTTTTGAAATATTGGTGTTGCTATACAGCTCGGTGAAGCTGTCATTGAGAATTGCAAGGTAGCTGTCTTTTTCTGTTGACTCTTCTGTGATCCATTTTAAAATGTCAATGTTGTTGTAAGTATTTAATTTTGTATTTAAGGTTATCTCCTTCCATAATTTACTGCTTTCGGCAATATTATTGCCATTTCTATATTCATTTTTATATTTGTTATTCTTGGACGACATTACAATAGTTATAATGTCATTAATTAAAGAACTGTTGTTTTTGGGTAGAGGTATCTCTCTTTTGAATGTTAGTAGAGATTTGATTTGTTTGTTGTTGTAGGTTTCTCTGTGGAATTTTATGTTTTTATTATTTATTTCAAATAAGCCTATGATTTTTTCTTCTGTGCGTATTGAAGTCGACTTTTTGATGATTTCGCAGATATTTATATTCATATTTGTACATTCAAAGTAGTACTTTTGATGTACCTTGGTTTTATAAAAATGGCAGGAGTCTTCATCTAAACAATACAGGGCTTCAATATCATCAAAGATTATTTTGTTGTTGTGCGTTTTTTGGGTTCTGAGTATAAGATAATCCGAAGATTCGCTAATGCCTGATTCTAATAGTATGTTATGTATTTGCTGTTCTTGTTCTAATTGTGTTATGTTGCTCTGAATTATTTTTTCCTGGTGGATTGTGATTGAATCATGAGCAATAAGTCTGATGAATTCGTCACGTGAAACTACTGCATATTCGGGGAAGTAGTATGGCATAATCTTTTTCTCTTTGTTAGAAGTCAAACTCAAATTCTTCTTTTTTCTCGATTTCTTTTGTTGGTTTAGTACATAGGTCTTCTATTTGTTCTAGAAAACTGTGCATTTTTTCTATATAGGAAAGCTCCAAGATGTTTTTACTTCTTGATAGAGCAACCATGAAAATGGTTTTATTACTTATATGTGTATGGCTATTCAGAAATGGTAAATAAACACCGTCAAAGTCTAAACCTTTAGCACTATGATAAGTCATGAGGATAACTTTGTTCAATTTTGAAGCTTGATACAAGTCACCATAGCCATTGCCTATGTAATGCAGTTTGAGCGAGTTAAGATGGAAATTCATGGATGAGTAATTAGGTTTGCCATAACTATTATATTCAACATTCCACTTGTCATGTTCGTTGATTTCGCAGAATTTATTTACAAAGGTTATTATGTCATCATGTGAGGCCAATAATATGGCAGCCGAATCACCTTCGGAAGTTACTGATAAAGCACGTTTGGCAATATGTTTTACTTCTTCTTCTAAATTATCAAACTCAGAGAGTCTTACAGTAACATCCCTTTTTAATGTATTTTCTTTTGCTTTTAGTATGCCCATGCTGGGGAGTAGTTTACCAATGAGAGAAATAACTGATTTTGTTAGACGATGAACGGTGTTGAGAGGGTACTCCGTACATGATGAGACGACTGCTATCTTATCCGTGCTGATAACAGCCTCCCCTGATTGAGGACATCGTGTGTATACGGACTGGTTTGGATCACCGGCTATGATAAGACGCGTGCAACGATTTTTCATTTTTTTTATAACTGATGCTGGAAGGTCTTGTACTTCATCACAAAAAATATAATCGTAGTTGTCTGTTGATTTGTTAAATTGCAAATATGTTGAAAATGAGATGTTGCGAGCGTTAACTTCTAATTCATTCATGCCTACAATGTAAATTTGCCTCAGTGAATGAGTAAAGTAGGCAATCAACATTTTGGCATCAGGCTCTCTTCTCTTAATGTCAGCTAGTGTATGCATCATAAGGATGGATTTTCCTGAGCCTGGGAAGCCATTAATCCAATAGTTTTCGTTGTCTTTTATTTTTTCAAATAGAAACTGTTTTTGGTCATTATCTAACTGATCTGATTCGATCATCCATTTTGACATAGTTATACTTCGCCTCTAACCGTGGCAAGGTTTTGTGAATTATACAGAGAGTCTTTACTATCAGTGATTTGTTCTTTTTTTAACCGGTTGGCAAAATCATGGTTGCCTGTTTGTCTGGCACAGCTAATTAGCCAGCTGATGTGGAACCAATATGTTTCGGATTCATAATCAGATTTCCATTCTTGGAACAAGTCTTCTAAATATTGTTTGTTTTCCTTTGACGGGTTTGTTCCAATCTTATGGCAAAATAACTCGTATCTGGCAAGGCCATGACTTGGGTCAGTGCTTAGGCACTCATTTAAATGGTCTAAATATTTATTTTTGTCTTTATATTTGTATTCATGGGCTAGATTGAAAATAACACTTGCCGATTTTGATTTCTCTAAGTGTTTTTTGTAACAGTAAATAGCCTTATCACTATCACCTGCATCGCTATACAGCAAGCCGATATTATTTAGAGATACACGATTTGATATTTTGTTGATCTCTTCAGCAATTTCAGCAGCCTTTAACGCCTCCCCATCATCTTCATACATCTTATAAAGTTTGTAAAGTAACTGCTCAGATTCCTGACCACTGTTTTCAGAAACCCAGCGTGAGTAGTCATGCTCGGCTTTTTCAATACGTTCTTTGGCTGTAATCGGGGCAGATAGTACCTTCTCGATAGTAACGTTTTTGATCTCACCTTTTACATGGGCTGTGGCATGCAGGGTGCGATTGGCATCTATAAACACTTTCAACGTTATATTGTCGTTAACGGTTAACTCGTCGCAGGGAATAACAAGATTGTAGATTACGTTGGATTTATTGGTCACGCAGATAGGCAATTCAACCTGCTTCTGGCTGTTGTTCGAGATATGAAGATTGGAAATCTTGAAGGTACTGGATGGGATGGGAGTCCCTGCTCCTACGATTGGGAATGATTTCTCGATGGTGTATTCTTCATCCTCATCGAAGATATCGAACTCATCGTCCTCATCATCTGCGAAGTCAAGCAATAGCGTACTCTCACCCTTGGCAATCAGAAAAATCGGCTCACTGGTAATCGGCGAGATGATATTTTTATCAAAGGCGTTGTAGAGCAGAGAGTTGATGGCCGCCCCGTTAGCGACATGGGCTTGCAGGTCGGGTGGAATAAGGTACTGACTCTGATCAAAATACTCTTTCACAGTTTTCTGGATCAGCGGATTCTTGGCACTGCCGCCAATAAACAACACGTAATCAATATCATCTTTACCCAGTTTTGCCTTTTTCAACGCTGTTGTTATTGGCTTGAAGATACTGACAAAACGCTCATTTTTATTGATACGGAAAATTTCATGGTCTTCATGGGCAGTAAAGGTATCCACCACACCCCGGAACTCATCGTAGGACATAGTGGGCCTTTGCAGGGTAAAGGTTCCTCTTCTGGTACGGAACTCAACCGGTGTATTGAGAGAGAAAGTGTTTTCGTAGGTATCGAGATCAATGTTATCAATAGCCAGACTCAGTGCTTCACAAGCCTGTATTTTCAAAATCTCTGCAAACCGTTCCAGCTTGGGAATAATATATTTCTTTTGCTCACTGGTGGTGAAGAAGTTTGGGTCGAGATCATTTTGTTCGATTAGCTGTGGCAGCAAAATATCAACGGCGATGAGCTTATCGACCTCTTTACCGCCAATAAAATCAAATTTGGAGATGGCTATATTGGATGAATTAAACTGATCGTTATCGAGGCTTACTTCCAGTATGGAAATATCGCAGGTTCCGGCACCGTAATCGAATACCAGAATGTTGGTGTTGAATTCATCGGAGAGGTAGATGTTTTTTTGCAGCTCACCATCACCAATATAACTCAGGAAGGCAGCATTGGGTTCATCGATAAATGCCTGCTCATTGAACTGAAAGCCATTGATCTTCAGGGCATCCATCATATCCCGGCGCTGGTTTGGTTCAAACGAGGCCGGAATACTGATGGAGTATTTTATATTGGCTGGGAAGTTGTTCTCCCGAACGTATTTATTGATCTGCTGATGGAGATATTTGAAGAAGATGGTCACCGCATCACGACCATTCAGTAACTTCATTTTGGTGTTGGCCATCTCTGATTGGGCATAGAGGTAGTCATTCTTGTTGCCAAGATCCATTTTGAAGGCGTACCAGATATTTTTGTTCTTTTCCCTTTTAAGACGAATCTCCTTTGCACCTTCACCTACCAGTATTTCATTATTGTACCAGGCGATCATGGTAGGAATTTTTTCAGAGTTGTATATAGCGCCATCGGCCATCTTTTGATTGAGACCCATGGTTCTGGTCTTAATTTTCTTTTCGTTAGGGTCAAAATAGGCCAGTGTAACAACGGTGGTGGAGGTGCCAAAGTCGATGCCCACATAGGTGTGGTTATAGATCGCCTCTGAACCGTAACTGGCCACTTGATTGGGGCTAATAAGTAGTTCTGACATGTTTGCTTTTTACAGATTTATGTAGATTTTATAGTGAGTTTTCACCAGCTACGGCTTGGCCTGATACGCTACCGCCCAAAGGTGGGCAGATTCAGAATGAATGCTGGGAGCGTAGGCCTCAATAGCTCGTGGTATCTGATTGTAAGTGCCCGGTCGATTGTAATCGAATATTTTCTGGCCCAGAGCCCTGTGGCAGCGGGCATACGGAGATGGAAGTAAGTGGTCGGGTACTTATGATTGGGGGATTGTAATCTGGATGGGTGTGGGAGCCTATAGTGGATTCGTGTATAGATTCTATGCCAATAACTCCCTCTACGTTCGTTCTTTGCGCTCTTCTATTGAATGACCTCCACCACCGGCACTTCCCACTCTTCGCATTTATGGCTGGCACGGTAGAATTCTTCGGAGTCATTCAGTAAACGACGCACCATAGCGATTACTCGCCCTTCCGTATCACGACTGTTGTCGTGGAGTTGTTGGCAGTTATGGTTTTTGGCCAGAGACGCCACGGGCTGATTGTGGCTGAGTAATCGGGTGTAGTCACCCTGGCGTTGTATGTGAAGACTATCGCCGACATGGGTATTTTTCAATTGCTGGTGAATCGGGTCTGATGCTGCCATTCTACTGGCAAAGCTCAGGTAGAGGTCTTTCATACCTAACAGAAAATAGGACTTTGGGGTGTAGCTACCCTCAGGCAGTGCGTCCCTGGATAGGTACGATTCTTCTGCGAGGAGGGGAATATGTGGATTTACCTGATCTTTTCTCTGAACGATGACTAGTTGTTCCATAGCCCGGGTCATGCCGACATAGAACAGGCGTCGTTCTTCTTCTTTGTTATCAGTATGAGCTCTCCAGCCTCCATCCAGAATCATAACAATCTGAAACTCCATCCCCTTAGAACCATGGATTGTGCCTAAATGCACGCCTTCCCCCAGGCGTTGTTCGCGCCGTGCCTCACGCAGATAGTCGACCAATGTTGCCGTAAAGGCAGATACAGGGAGTTCCATCCCACCACTTTCAATGGCCCAGTTGCTCAACTGATCATGCAGTTGTTTTAACCAGATTGAGTCCGGGAGTTGCAGCTCATCAATCCAGATTCGCAGTTGCCCGGCACTGGCCAGCTTGTTTTCGTGGCTATTGAGCACTTTCAGGGTTTCATGGAACTCCCGAATACGAAACAGGGGCAAAGTCTGTCCGCTCTCCAAGGGGCGGCTGATCGGAATATCCCACTCATCTAAAGCTGAGCGCACATGGCTGAGTTCTTCTCTGGCTATCCCGTGTCGTGCAAGGATGGCAACCTGACTCCAGTCCAGATCAGGCATAATCTGCTTGAAGCGTATCAGTTCCCGACGGATTGTCAGGGTCTGGGTAACCAGATCATCACAGGCCAATAGCTGCACTTTGCCGAAACCGACCGGGTCATGTCTCTCCAGTTGACCACCGGCAGGTTGTGAACGGCGGCTGTCATTGATAGTGATCTCATGTGTTGTTTTCATGCGATCCCGGTTGTGGCCGATCAGGCTGTTGGCCGCTCGAATAATGTTGGTGGTAGAGCGATAGTTTTGTACCAGATAATGGCGTTCCGCTCGATAGTCCTGTTCAAACTGCCGAATAAATTTGATGTTTGCTTCACGGAAGCTGTAGATGCTCTGGTCATCATCCCCGACCGCCATAATGCTCATTTTCTCTTCACTGTCCTGCAGTGACCGTCCGGTAATGGCAGAGATCATCTCGTACTGTTGTTCATCAATGTCCTGGTATTCATCCACCAGAATATATTGAAAGCCTGCCAGTAAACGCTCTCTGGCCTGATCTCCGACAATGCCCGGTAACAGGGTATCGCCTTTCAGCAGGGCTGTGGCCTTGGGGATCAGTTCATCAAAGTGGAACTCTTGCTGATTATGTGGATTCAGGCTTGTTCCTGTCAGCCGCATGGCCAGTCCGTGAAAGGTCTGTACCGTTACTTCCCGTGCATCCCGCCCCAATAAATTCTGGAGTCGTTTTCTGAGAGAAACAGCGGCACTGTGGTTATAACAGAGCACCAGAATGCTGTAGGGGCGAACCCTCTCTACACGCATCAGATACGCACAACGGTGGACGACTATTCGGGTTTTACCAGAGCCAGGGCCGGCGAGAACCAGCATATTCTGTTCCGGCGGAGCCTGAACAATCGCCTGCTGTTGAGGATTAGCCAGACTTTCCACAATATCTTTCATGGATTGTTGGCTGGTAGCCAGCGCCAGTAGCTTCTTTTTGTTCTTGAAATAGCGGTTAAGAAAGGTGATGTTGTCCTGTTCAAAGTAGTCCTGAACCAGCTGCAGCGCTGTTGACATATTTTCCTGCCCTAAACGGACATATTCGTTCATCACATGGACTTGAGTGACGCGGGCTTTGTAGTGACGGTCAAGAGGATCGTAATCACCTTTGTTATACCGGCGACCTTTAGCATCCTTGTTCATTTTCAAAGTCATTGCCTGCCGGAAGACGGCCAGTCCATGCTGTAAAATAATGACACTCTGCTCATGGAGAAAAAGTAGTCCTCGCTCTATCGCAGGAAGCGCATTTTCTTTATTGACTGCCAATGTCATATCTTGGCGTACGGAGTCGTGTAATGCCTCCAGTGAGAACTCAACCTGAACTTGACTTAGGGAGGAGTCCTCACCCTTTTTGATCGCATGATAGAGGGCATTCATAATGTGTTGAGCAAATGCGTGACGACGTTCCATCGTCTTTATCAGTGCGTTCCAGCTGCGGCAGAGCTTGATGCTGTAGTGATCTTTACAGATATAGCGAAACTCAAGACTTCCCCTGGAGCCTGCCAGTCCTTTGCCATCTTCAGACAGACTTTTTAGGAGATTACGCAGCAGGTCAGGATTGCAGAATGAAAGCCCTTGATCCAGAAGCTGTTGGTTTAATTGTTGCAGGTTTAACGGTACAGCCGGCTGGTTGTGATCATCGGGATGGTGCTCTTGTAATACCGTAACCATCCGCCTTTCCAATTGGCACAGTTTGCTGAACACATCCCGACCATTGTTCCGACCTTTGGGACGCAGGAACGCAGTCATCAATAGACCTTTTGAAACAAGACCTGCGTCGCCCATCTGATTCAGAATGTCGATGATTGTTGTCGTGTTGATCTCTGAGCGCTGCTTGTCATCCCTGATCTCCCGGCCTATCTGTTCAGCAAGAAGGTCGGCGCTTAAACCATCATCCGGTTCGGCATTGATCAGGGCCATGATAATCAGTTCCCACTGTTTCCGCTTGAAGGGAGATAACTGTAGTTGATCAAGTTTCTCGCTTGCCTCGGCAAGGGTACTGAAGAGAGGTTCACCCTGAAAAACCTGATTGGAATTTTCATTGCGTTCCATGAAGCCACTGCGTTCCAGCCAGGCGACAGCGGTTTTGACTTTGGTATCTGCCGAGTTGTCGTCGAAGTTAAAAGAGGTGTTGACATGATCAGAGCGCAACAGTTCGCCCGCTGTAATCACCACATCCTGTTCCGGTTTTTTCTCAAGTCGCCTCAAGCCTTTGAGGATCTGTTGTATATCCCGCAGGCGCACCTCGGACAGTGCTCCTAGTTTGAATTGGGTTTCGATATCCTGCTCGTCGAACAGGAGTATGCACTCGGCCGGTTGCTCATCGCGACCTGCCCGCCCGGCTTCCTGCAAGTAGTTTTCCAGGGAACCAGGAATATCGGCGTGAATGACCAGCCTTACGTTGTCCTTATCTACACCCATACCGAAGGCGTTGGTGGCGCATATCACCGGGATTTGGCCATCAATAAATTGTTCGAGAACCGCCTTCTTTAGTGGTGCGTCCAGTCCGCCATGGAAATGAGACACGGTCAGGTTTTTGTGACCCAGAAACAAAGCGAGATCTTCAGTGTTTCGGCGGGTGGCACAATAAACGACACAGCTTCCACCTTCCGGAAGCTGTTCTTCAATCAACTCAGCCACGCGGCCATATTTGGCAGCCTGAGTGACAAGATGGACCTTATAGGAGAGATTGGTACGTTCCACGCCGCCCTGAAACAGGGTGAGCTCCTGCCCAAGTTTCTCTTTAAAGTGCTGACAGATATCTTCAATCACATCCTTTTTTGCCGTGGCGGTATAACAGGCGACAGAAGGAACTGGTAACTTTTGTCGTTCAGAATAATCACGAATAAAGCGGGCACAGTAGAGATAGTCAGGACGAAAATCGTGCCCCCATTTGGAAAGGCAGTGGGCCTCATCAAAGACCCAGCAACCAATTTCCCTTTGGGAGAGTGCACCAATAACCGATTTGTTACGTAGCTGCTCCGGAGAGAGGTAGAGAATGCCAATGTCACCAATGCGCACCCGCTCAAGCATGGCTCCCCTTTCAGATGGTGTCAGCATGCCGTAAATCGCACCTACGGCAAGAGTGCCGGTTTTCTTTTTCAGGTTGTCGACCTGGTCTTTCATCAGCGCCTGGAGCGGGGAGATAACAACCGTCAGCAGACCACTTCGTTGATAGCGAACCAGTGCCGGAATCTGAAAACAGATCGATTTGCCGCCTCCTGTTGGTAATATCCCCAGCAGGGAGGTGTCGTTCATACCTGCTTGAACAATATCCCGCTGCAGTGGCCGACCATCTTTACTCTTGCGAAAGTCAGGGTAATTAAAAAATTTCTGCAGCTGTTTAACCGGATCATGATTGGTTCGACAGTAGTCACATGCCGGATCGCCGCAATGTTCATCCCGCAGCTGTTTCAGAAGATCAGACATTTCAGGAAATCGGTGCCTGACCCAGGGTGGGAGTACAGAGCTTCCCCCCGCAACTTTCATCCAGGCGAGACAGTAGGGTACTACCGCCCGGTGATTGGTGTCGGGTAGATAGCGGGCAGCGGCAGAGCGAGTCTGATTGGGGCAAGCCTTACCAGCACTCAATTGCATTAATGCATCGAGAGCGTCCGTATCCTTTTGGAATGGTTGATCGATCAAGGTATGGAATACCCTGGCAAGCCCTTCACAATCCCCATGGTCGTGTATGACTTTTGTCTTGGTAAAACAGTAGTGATAAAGCCGAATCAAGTCAGGATCTTCTTCCGCCATGCTCTTAAAGGCCTGGTACTGCTGATGGAACAGGGCGAGCGCCAGACGGGAATCAGCTACCGGATCATTGATGGCGTCCCGTACCAGTTTGTAATCCTTGACAAGGTGATGGTAGGGATTGCGAGGAAATGCCAGAGGCGACAGAAACAGGGTATCTATCACCGGTTTTTCCAAAATGGCCAGCGAAGATTGGGTTGCACGAAGTATTGGAAGATCATGGCCAATGAGGTTGTGACCAAGAATAAAGTCAGCACCTTTGGCAAAGTTGTCGAGCCTGACCAGTGTATTTGACAATTTTTCTCTGAAGCAGTCTTTGGATTCCCATACCTCACCTGCGTAAGTCAATGCTCCAATATGACGCACATGACCTTGTTGTGTAGTTTCAAGATCCAGAGCGAGAAGTGAACTCAAGGGTGAAGGGATAGAGGTTTTGATTTGACTGGTCATAAACTGTCGTCCGTATAGCAGACGACAGTTTTATATAATTTTTGTGAGATTGATAGTGATTAACTGGTATTGAGCTTGTTAATTTATCCAAGACTAGATTTTGGTTTTCCTGTACTCTGGATTGAGAGCATAAAGCACACATCGCAAATGCGCAGCGGGCTCAGTGAAAAGGCCTTAACGCTGCAGATTTGCTGCTTCGCCTCAAATTTTCAAATACAACCACAAAAATCCTGAAATCATATATGAAAAAATTAATGACTCTCGCTGTAGCTATTATGTTGACGGGGTGTGCCACACAGACACCACAAGTCACAACCAAGGAAGCACCTATCAGTCAGGAACAACAGGCGGCTCAAAAAACAGCTGCTGTCCAGAAAATTGATCAAGCCTTATCTCTCAAACGGAAAATCGCCATTGGTCGTATGACAAATGAGACCAATTATGGCCGTTCGTTGCTTCGGGATGATCACATGGATCCTTTGGGTAAGCAGGTCAGTGATATGCTGGCAACCCGGCTGATTCACTCTGGTAATTTCCTGGTATTTGAACGTCCGGATATTTCCCGTATCGAACAGGAAAGACAAGCTTTTGGAGCGAAGGGAGAACTGGTGGGCGTAGATACCCTGATTATGGGTTCTCTAACGGAATTCGGTAGAAGCGTCACAGGCGAAAGCGGTTTCTTGAGCAGCACAAAAACCCAGCTGGCTCATGCCAAAGTGGAGCTCCGGCTGGTTGATGTCAACACAGGTCAGGCTTTCTTTTCAGCAACAGGAGCAGGTGAGGCCACTCTTGAAAGTGCTTCTGTCGCCGGTTTTGGCTCACGGGCTGCCTATGATGGAACGCTTCAGGACAAAGCCATTGCTGCGGCCATCAGTGATGTGATTGATGAGATGATTCAGAAAATGATGGAGCGTCCCTGGAAGACTCACATCCTGGATGTTGTCGACGGGCAGATATTCATCAGCGGCGGTAAATCTCAAGGACTGTCAGCAGGCAAGCAACTCCGGGTGATGACGACAGGCAAAACTGTGCACTCAAAACAAACGGGCTTCGCAGTGACTCTGCCAGGGAAGGAAATTGCCAGGATTCAGGTAGTCTCAGTATTCGGCGATAGTGAAAACAACGAAGGCAGTATGGTGAAGGTGATCAGCGGCTCCCTCAAGGGGCATGGTGTCGACAAACTGGAAATCGTTGAATAAAAGGGGAAATTTCTATGCTGAAGCTTACTGTACTCATCCCGGTTGTATTGTCTTTTATTGCGCTTACTGGATGTGTGAACACTCCCACGGCCAATGTTCAGGTGAAAGATGATCGCCCGCTTATCATGTTTATCGGTGCGAAACATGATGATGTGGTTTTTATCGATGGAATTCAAATGGGTGAAGCCTCGCAGTTTTCTGCGGGGGATGCGGCGCTGCGTATTGAACCGGGTACCTATAATATGCAGGTCAAGAGAGCTGGGGTCACTGTCTTAAACAAAACGTTTTATGTGGCTGATGGCGTGAGCAAGACTTTTACTCTCGGTGATTACAAATAATGATAATGAAAAAAATTGCTGCGGTTGCGATGGTAACCAGTTCAATCGTATTGACGGGGTGTCAAACCGATCAGGGCTTATATCACTGGGGGGAGTATGAATCTAGCCTTTATGATTTTTATAAAGATCCAGCAAAGCAAGGCGTATTTTTTGAGCAGGCATTAAACGCCATAGAACAGGCTGATGATCGAGTGGCACCAGGCATGTATGCAGAGTATGCGACTCTGCTGTTGCATCAGGGAAAAACAGATGAGGCCATCATCTATTACAGTAAAGAGAGAGAGCTTTGGCCTGAGAGCAAGAAGTTAATGGATGCCATGATTAATAATCTTGAGCGTCAGCACAATAATGACAGCCAGAAGGAAATCTGACATGACTGGCAATACAAAAAAATGGCTGCTTGCTTTGGGGATAAGTTTTTTAGCAGGCTGTGTTACACCGCCGCCTAAAACAGACTTCACTGCTTTTCAGCAGGAAAATCCACACTCCATTTTGGTTGTTCCTGTGGTGAATGACTCTGTTGATGTCGATGCTCCCAACTATTTCTTGTCTACCATTTCCGTGCCTCTTGCTGAGAAAGGATACTATGTGTTCCCTGTGAACACGGTAAAGACAGTTCTGGAGGGTGAAGGCCTTTACGATGCCAATTTGGTGCACTCTGCCGACCCAACCCAGTTAGGCGACATGTTTGGTGCTGATTCTATTCTTTACGTCACGATCAATCAGTGGGCTGCAAAATATGCTCTTGTGACCACAGTCGTTACTGTGGATTTCAGCTACCGTATCGTCAGTGGTAAAACAGGGGAAGAGCTCTGGAAGGCTGACAAAATTATGCAGTACTCCCCTCAGCAAAGCAGCTCTTCCGGTAACCCTTTGGTTGATCTGCTATCGATGGCGATATCTGCAGCCATTACCCGGGCAGCTCCAAATTATATGCCACTGACACAGCAGGCAAATTATCAGGTTCTGTACGCTGATCCTACAAAATTGCCTAATGGTCCTTATTTAAAACCCTCTCCCTGAGATTAATTCGACTGCCGACTCGGACTTAAGGACAGCAGTCCGTGGTCGGCAGATGGTAGTGGGTCAAATGTGTGCTCGGTTACGCTGAAAGCCTTGCTATGCGAGACTTGAAAATAGCAGAAGCACACATTTGACCCACTACCGTCCTAACGTCGCTTATATTGCTCAAGACGAAGACTCACGAGCTCCAGGGTAAGCTCAGCTAATGTTGATGACATGTCTGTGTCGAGTGAGTCGTGATTAAGCATGAAATAGCTTTCACTGACCCGAAACCAAGGCTCTGTTCCGCCTGTAAAAGCCTTGATGGGATTCCCCCGCCAATACTTTAACCACGTAGTGCTGTCCGCTGGCAATGATCTGATATGCTCCGGCATATCTCTCTCCACCAGGTCTGGTCTGCGGTGCAAAATATGCCAACTCCGTTCTGCCAGGGAACTCTCTGTTGGTGGATGGTTAAAGCCATCCAGCTCTAAAAAAGCTTCCAATAAAATCATTTTGAAAGATTTGGTCATTGTCGTCTTTTCGACAGCTTCAAGCAGGAAATACCTAAACTGATCGACAGTAGAGGCTTCTTCTTCAGAGAGGTCTTCCTGGCTCATTACCAGTTCAAACCAGTTGCCGTGTTGCTGACGCACCTTGGTGGTGAAGTTGATGCCGGCTTCATTAAGGTGGTGGTAAAATTCGGTAGCGGTAGGACGATATCCCAGAATGGATTTCAGGGACTGATATTCATCAACGATGTTGCTTTTCTGGCTGTGAGTGATCCGCTCTAACAGATCAATCACTGCGGGATCGTAATTGGTGAAACAACCATCAGGCAATGTGCCGGCAGGATTAGTTATGGCATTGGCCGCCTGTTTTACCGAGTGACAATTGTGAAGGGCCATGGGCTTCAGTAAAAACGACTGGTGATTACCAATAAAGTCAATGACCACAAGGTGAGACTTGCCCTCGTGCAGACGCAGTCCCCGACCCAGTTGTTGCAGGAAAATAATTTTTGACTCGGTAGGTCTCAGCATCAACACAGTATCAATGGCTGGCAGATCGGTGCCTTCATTAAACAGATCAATGGAGAAGATAATATCCAGCTCGCCGTCTTTGAGTTTCTGTAATGCTTCGTTACGGGGAGTGGATGAGTCACTGTAGACGGCTACGGATTTGTAACCAGCTGCGGAGAAGGCTTTTGCCATAAAGTCCGCATGGCGTTTGGATATACAAAACGCCAGAGTACGGCTCTGCTTTTTTTCCTGCCAATGCTCAAGAATATGTCTGGCCCGCATTCTGCTGGCAAGAGCATTGGTCAGCTCCTCGGTAGCGAACTTGCCGTTGCGCCAGGGAATCTCTTCGTAGTTCACATATTTGTCTTCAATACCAAAATAGTGAAAGGGAGCAAGCAGTTTTTCATTGATACCAAAAACCAGATTTCGCTCAAAAACCAGATTGTTATCACAGAGGCTGAGAATATCAGCCTGATCGGTTCGCTCCGGTGTAGCCGTTAAACCCAGTAGAAATTTTGGTTGAAAATGGTTGAGCAGGTTGCGGTAAGTTGGAGCGCTGGCATGGTGAAATTCGTCCACCACGATATAGTCAAAATGGCTGGGCGAGAACTTTTTCAGATGGACAGCTTTGCCGATGGTCTGCACGGAAGCAAACAACAGGTCGCACTCTTCGTTTTGGTGCTGCCCCTTGTAAAAGCCGGTGCGGTCGTTGGGTCGAAGTCGTACAAAAGTCTCTTCAGCCTGCAGTAAAATCTCTTCCCGATGTGCGACAAACAGGATGCGTTTTGCCTGACACTGCACACTGTCAAAGGCTGCCAGCCAGGTTTTTCCCAAACCTGTTGCCAATACCACAAGGCCTCTGTGATAACCGGCCTCTCTGCTTTTTTCCAACGCTGCCAGCGCCTCTTGCTGAACAGACGTCGGAATGAACTCGAGTTCATTCAGTTCTTCGGCAGTCAGCTCTTCAACGGCAATAAAATGTCGTGGTTTATAGCGTTCGATATAGCGGTCTATCCAGCTGTGGGTGAGGGGAGTAGATAGGTGATATTGGAAAATATTTTTAAACTGGTTACGGACATGGGTAAATTGTTGTACGTAAGGATCTGAACCATTCCCGTGGCACTCAAGACAGAGATTCCATTCATGACCGCTGGTTAGTGCTGCCTTGCTGATATTGCTGGAACCGACAAAAGCACAGCCCTCTATATGTTCTCCATCCTGTGAGCGTACAAAAATGTACGACTTCATATGGAAGCTCTGGTTGCCATCGTATTGGTGAATGCGAATATCGGCACCACGTTCCTTCAGGAGCATCAGGCTGCGGAGAGCGGTTGGTTCGGTGACATTAAGATAATCAGATGTCAAAAACCGAATGGATGCTCCACGCTCCAAGGCATCGACCAGAGCACCGGAAAGCAGCCTGTAGCCGCTGGTACGCACAAAGGAAACCGCAATGTCGAGTTCCTGCGACTGATTGATTGCCCGGATCAGCTTGGGTAAAAGAGGGTCTTCGTGACCTCCAATAGTCAGTAGCGCCTGGTATGCGTTCATGCCTGCCTTTATTCCTTACGACAAAGAATAACATTGAGCCACTGTTCCCCGGCATGATCAACACGAAGATCATGGGTGATCCACTGCTTGTGAATATGTAGCGGTGTTTTCTCCAGTACCCGAATGAGCTTCTCTTCGGTCATATTAATAAAGTGTCGTCCATCCCGGTTCTGTTCACCCGTTCCATATTTGAACGAGCAGTAGAAGAACCCGTCAGGAGCAAGGTATTTCGCAAGATGGCTGATGTTATCCGCCAGCTCCGCAATAGGCAGATGAAGCAAGGAAGCACAAGCCCGCATCCCGCATCCAGAATAGAACCGCCATTGGGAAGTAATGGCAGAAACTGCTCGTGCAGTGGTGAGGCATCGATATGGAGGGTGGCGTTGAAAAACTCGGCAGCATTTTGTTCGCAGAAGGTGTTGGTCATGGTCGTATTTGGCAGCAGGTTCAAAACCACGATATACCAGACAATGGTCTGGATGGCTCAAAGACTTCGGCAAGGCAAGCCTGTTCGGGACGATGCTAAAAGACCAGCGTCGCCACTACATGGTTTACTTGCCAGAGGAAGTCCCTTTTGAACGCAACGACTTTACGCAAATCCATGACCAGCACTGGCAGATTGAACAGTATCACAGGGCGATCAAACAGGTTTGTCACATTGAGCACTTTCAGGCTCGCAGCGAACGCCCCGTCGAACGCCCCGTCAGAAACCATATACTTGCTGCAATCCTGGCGTTTGTTTATCTCCAGAAAATGCAGGTAGCACAGGCATTCACGGATATCTATCAGCATCATCGTGAGCTCTTTAAAGAGACCGTTGGTGCCTTCGTTGAGAGCTTTGCAAAGGGAAAGGATCACCTGCTACCAAAATTTACCGGTGCCCTCAATGCGTAAGTCCTATACCTGTAGATTTCCATAAATTTTCCGGCCATCAAAGCTCCTCTTTTCTGAACCCAAGCTTGTAGAAAGTCTTGGCACTGTAAGGAGAGATCGCTTCGGTTTCCGCCCGGTCTGTACCCTTGGAAAATGCCAGTCGCAGCATTTCACTTCTTAGATAGGCGACAGCACCTCTATATGTGCCCGGCTGGTTGCGTAAATCTTCTGGTCGAACGACGCTAATGTACGAATGGTAGATCAGCTCATTGGAAGCCTGACCTGGTGGGTGACTGATCTCGCCAATGGAAACACCAATCAGCTGATTATCCGGGCTGTAAACAAGACCAAGTATCATACTCTGGGTATTCTGATGAGCCAGATCTCTGGCCATGAAACGCAGCATGGTCTGAATGCCTTGTATCATATTGATAGCCCTGCGTTCGTTAGCATTCACCAGGGCGGATGCGTTCTTGTGCAGTGCGGTAATCCATTGTGTCAGGTGGGTCTGTACTTCCTCAATGACCTTACTGTGCCGGGAAAAATTGTCAGGGGTGATATAGGTGATTTGGGTCGTGTATTCCTGCCCTCTCTGCACGGTCGGACGGCCATCACTGTTAACGCGACGCACCTCGTTCGCTAACGGCCGGAAATCTGCCACGGAATTTAACCGGTAGAGACCAACCACCCCGTCGGCAACGGTCTGTTGTACTTCAGGCTCTGAACGAACCTGCCCGGTTTCTGATGCTAAAAACTCCTCGGGATAGGCAAGGGCGGCCTGGCTGGAAATGGCACCATACTGCGTTACTGCGGCGATAGCCTGCTCCCGACCTACCTCTCGCACTGTTGCAATCAGCTGTTGCTGATCTTCCTGGCCTTGTGCATCTGTAGGGGCAGAGCCTCCCGGATAGGCATCCCCCGGAATGACACCGATGTTCACAATACGGTCGATAACCCTGTTGATCATATCCGAGATATTCAATCCCAAAGCTACCGTCAGTGTGGTCAGCTGCCGGGTCCATTTAAAACAGTCAGAGGGTGCCCGACGCGAACGGGTCTGTTTCAGTACGGTGTTAGCATCCAGACGACAGTGGTTGATAGCTGTCAGGAAGGCGGCGGCATCTTCATGTTTTAAGTTCAGGGAGTGCTGTAATATATAGCCGACTGTGTCATGAGCCGCCTGGGGATGGGCGTGGGTAACGTCGGTTTCCAGAGGAGATGCATGACTCTGATTCAAAAGCTCGAGCCTGGGAGGTCCACACACCGATCCACGGGTTATCCCGTAACTCAACAACATACCCTTCAGAAATTTAATAACCGGATGGTGTTCCAGGCAGCGTTTGGAAATATGGTGACTATCGGGGTCGTTCACATACACATTGGCATTTAGCAGGATAAACTCAATGGGGGTATTGGTTGGATTTTCCAGCCGGTAAAAGGGTTCATTAAAGATCCGGTCAATTACTTTATCGTCAGTGACGATATCAGACAGCTCAAGGGCATTTTCACTGTCTAACTGACCACCGCTGTCTTCGATCATTCTCAATTGTTTATAGTTGGCCTCGCGGGATACCGTTAAACCCAGGGTGATGTTGGAGTGGGTGTCATGGAAGGCAAACTTATACTCTTTGTCAGAATCCAGATCTGTGATAGTCGCCTGATAACGGCCCAGTTCAATCCGGTAGGCATCGGATAAATTCACCACCAGGGGCGTATTGCCGTTGTGGAAAAATCTCAAGGCAAAGATGATGTCGGCGTTTGCAGGAATCTCTGTCCGAAGATTGGTGTAGTCTTCGATAAAATCCTGCTTCGGCCCCATGGGAGGTGCGACGGATAAAATTTTGTCAGAGTAGCCATAATCCGACGGCGTCGTTATGTAGGGATAGTAGTTATGACCGTAGAAAGGGTCGGTACAACTTTTGTTATGCCCTATCGGTACATCGTTCGGATTATACAAACAGATGCGGGATGTATGCCTATTCCCCCCAATCTGGGGGTCTGCAAGCCTGAACATCAGATCATTAATGGTTGTCTTGTCATCAATCCTGATATCCAGTCCACCCTTGGATATGTCGCCGTGCATGTTAATGGGGCGAACCCGGAGTCGGTAGCCTTGTAATGCAGAGAGGGGTAGATCTCGCCCCAGATACCAGTCAGTTCTGGTGCTGGTATTGCGAAAAAAAGGCAGTTGCCCGTTGTCGTCCTGATCGCCAATCCAGGTTACATGGAAATCCCGATCAAAGTCATAAAAGTAGTCTTTGGGTTTTTTAAATTCGGGAGTGTGGGTTTCATCGAAGTAACGGTCGGTGCACTTTTTGTCGATCAGGGTGCCATCGGGGCTGTAGACACACAGCATGGTTACTGTCGTAGGATCTTTGTCGGGTTCAAAAAACAGATCCTTCAGTGCACTGTTTTCATTAATAACTGTCGTGTGTTCGGTAATGACACTTTCGGGTGCCTGTTCATTGATCCGCAGTTTTTTAAAACGGTAACCAGCAAGATTTGCGAGGGGGATATCTTTACCGAGATACAATCGCTCCCCGCTGGTTTTATGTACAAAGTAGGGAAGTTCTCCCGTACTGCGATCAACAAAGACGGCGTAGTAACCGTCGAAAAAATCTGACGCAACTGTTGTCTGGCCGTCGGCACAGGCAAAACCGTTACTCAGTAAGACTGTCAGAAGGGATAGAGTAGAAATTGTGAAACGAGCCATGCCGGAAACCTCCCATCGGAAATTGTCCGCTCTACATTAATTCAGCAGAATAAACGAGAGTAACCGTTTAGTTTAGGATATATATATTGATAATGCCAAAAGCCGAATACTATTTTGGTTGCCTATTACGATTGGTGGTTACGCACGCGGGATACCAACAAAAACGGTATTCCTGAATGGTTACTCATTGATGCAGGAGTCTGTGGATCAGGCGTCATACTGGTACAGCGACAACAACAACTACCTATGGTGCAGACATCTACTGGCGTG
Source organism: uncultured Oceanospirillales bacterium (assembly GCA_947040555.1). Lineage (GTDB taxonomy): Bacteria > Pseudomonadota > Gammaproteobacteria > Pseudomonadales > Endozoicomonadaceae > Sansalvadorimonas. The sequence continues at coordinate 19,519 of CAMRBW010000056.1, forward strand.
GTCGTGTGTGGCTGGACCAATTCTATTTCGGTGTGCGTGGTATGGATAAGTACGGCTATAAAGCGGAAGCCATTCAGATGGTTGATAAGATGGTTGATAAGATGTTTGATGGTGCGCAAGGTTTGACCGGCGACAGTCCAATTCAAGAAAATTACAACCCTGAAACGGGGCAGTGCAGGGTGCTCCAAACTTCTCATGGAGTTCGGCACACCTGTACATGCAGTTCGGCACACCTATACATGCTTTACAACGGTTTCTTTGGTACGTAATCAGCAGGATCGTCCAGATCGCTCACACCAGACAAACGGTTTAATGGAAGAAGTCTTGGGGCTTGCCCCTGAGTTTCTGCCCAGAAAACCCCGTTTGGCTGACTCCGTGATCTGGTCGGACCGTTCCTCATGCGCAAGTACTGAGTAGGTACGCACAAAGGAAACCGCAACGTCGATCTCCTGCGACAGATTGATTGCCCGGATCAGCTTGGGTAAAAGAGGGTCTTCGTGACCTCCAATAGTCAGTAGCGCCTGGTATGCGTTCATGCCTGCCTTTATTCCTTACGACAAAGAATAACATTGAGCCACTGTTCCCCGGCATGATCAACACGAAGATCATGGGTGATCCACTGCTTGTGAATATGTAGCGGTGTTTTCTCCAGTACCCGAATGAGCTTCTCTTCGGTCATATTAATAAAGTGTCGTCCATCCCGGTTCTGTTCACCCGTTCCATATTTGAACGAGCAGTAGAAGAACCCGTCAGGAGCAAGGTATTTTGCAAGATGGCTGATGTTATTCGCCAGCTCCGCAATAGGCAGATGAAGCAAGGAAGCACAAGCCCAGATACCATCAAACTGCGTATTCGATTCAAACGCCATAAACCGGCAGGTTTGCACGGGAAGGCCGGTTAAAACCTGCGCAAGAGCGGAAAGTGCAGCACAGGCATCAAAGGCTTTAACCTTGTAACCCTGTTGTTTAAAGGCGAGAGCATCCCGCCCCGAGCCACATCCCGCATCCAGAATAGAACCGCCATTGGGAAGTAATGGCAGAAACTGCTCGT
>CAMRBW010000057.1 GCA_947040555.1 uncultured Oceanospirillales bacterium
ATAACAGCCATAACAGAGTGAACTTTCATGAACTTTGAACTGACTTCTGAGCAGGTTGCCTTTCAAGACGCGGCTCGGGATTTCTCTCTTCAGGAGCTGGCTCCCCATGCTGCAGAGTGGGACAGGACCAGTCACTTCCCCGTTGATGTTCTGAAAAAAGCCGGCGCACTTGGTTTTCTATCTATCTATGCTCCTGAGTCTTCCGGCGGCATGGGGCTTAGCCGCCTCGATGCCAGCCTGATCTTTGAGGAGCTTTCTGCTGGTTGTACAACAACGGCCGCATTTATGACCATTCACAATATGGCGGTATGGATGGTGGCGTCGTTTGGTAGCAGTGAGCTTCGTGATCAGTGGTGTCCGTCAATGGTGACGGGTGAGAAGCTGGCCTCCTACTGTCTGACCGAGCCGGGTTCTGGCAGTGATGCTGCCTCCTTAAAAACGACGGCGGTTCGGGATGGTGATGCTTATGTGGTCAATGGCAGCAAATGTTTTATCTCCGGTGCCGGCAGCACTGATGTACTGATCACCATGGTAAGAACCGGCGAGCCAGGAGCCAAAGGTATCTCCACGTTGTTGATTCCTGCCGATGCCGAGGGCGTCAGCTACGGTCGCAAAGAAGAAAAGATGGGCTGGAATGCTCAACCTACCCGAACCATCACCTTTGACGATGTTCGTATACCCGTTGGCAATCGTCTGGGCGAAGAGGGTGAAGGTTTCCGTTTCGCCATGAAAGGGTTGGACGGTGGTCGTATAAACATCGCTACCTGCTCTCTTGGAACCGCACGGGCCGCTTTAGATCAGGCTCGCACTTATCTCAAAACCCGCAAACAGTTTGGCAAGGAGCTGGGCGAATTTCAGGCGCTGCAGTTCAAGCTGGCAGATATGGCTACAGGGCTGGTTGCAGCCCGACAGATGGTACACCTGGCTGCCGCCAAACTGGATGCGGCTGATCCACAGTTTTCCACTTACTGCGCCATGGCCAAGCGTTTCGCTACCGATACCTGTTTTGACATCTGCAACGATGCCCTGCAATTGCACGGGGGCTATGGCTATATTCGCGAATATCCTCTGGAGCGCTTTGTTCGCGATAGTCGGGTACATCAGATTCTGGAAGGAACCAACGAGATCATGCGAGTTATCATCGCCAGACGACTGTTGTCTGACGACAACTTTCAGGTGTAATTTTTTAATAGCCTGAATTCAAGAGACCTGAATTCAAGACAGCTCATAAGCAGGCACAAGGAAAATAATAATGACTGATGCCCTGATTCTCGAGAAGCGTGGACCGGTTGCCACGATCACTCTGAACAATCCCCCAGCCAACACCTGGACGACAGAGAGTCTCAATCATCTCGAACAGATCATCCATGACCTTAATGCAGACAGAAAAATTGTCAGTCTTGTTATTGTCAGTGACTCTTCCAAATTTTTTTCAGCGGGGGCGGATTTGAAGCAGTTTGCCTCCGGTGATAAGGCTCGGGCTGCGGAAGCGGCTCAGGCCTTTGGCAGAGCCTTTGAAGCGTTGACCGATTTCCGCGGTGTCTCCATTGCTGCCATTAACGGTTACGCCATGGGTGGCGGGCTGGAAGTGGCGCTGGCCTGTGATCTGCGCATTGCCGGTGATCAGGCGGTGATGGCCTTGCCCGAAGCCTCTGTTGGGCTTCTACCCTGTGCCGGCGGTACCCAGAATCTCACCCTGTTGGTGGGGGAAGGCTGGGCCAAACGCATGATTCTCTGTGGCGAAAGGGTGGATGCTGAGCAGGCTTTGAAAATCGGACTGGTTGAAGAGGTGGTTGTCGGAGAAGAGCTGAGAACCAGAGTTTTAGCACTGGCAGAACAGGTCTCCCGGCAGAGCCCGGATAGCATTATGGCCTGTAAGCAGCTGGTGCAGATGGGGCGCAGTCTTCCTTCCCGGCAGGTGCTACCCGCTGAGCGGGAGCTGTTTCTGGCCCTGTTCGATGGTGCCAATCAGCAGGAAGGTGTCAATGCTTTTCTTGAGAAGCGCGCTCCTGAGTGGCATTACGACTGAGTGAACTAGTCGCCCCTAAAGAGGCAGAGTTTCCTGTCACATTCTTTTTTGACGTTTCATTGCCAGCTGCGGGAGAGGGCTTGCCCTTTCTCGGCTTACGAGACGGCTTGACCCGCCCATAAATGAGCGGGATTACGCTTACATTTCGTTCAAATAGTTAGTGAGATAACCGGCTTGTGATGTTTTTCCTCGTTCTCGCTGTGTAGGCTCTCTTGTTCACTGTTTCAATAAACAAGTTCAATCAACAAGAGGGGGGAGGTCATGCAAAAAATACAATCATGTAATAAAGTGTTGGACGGAAATAGCGCCGTCTCCACAAAATCTGACCCTAAGAGGGATAAGACTAAAGGCACCAATTTATGCAAATTAATCAAAGATTGCGAAACTGATTTGGGAAAGTCTCGAGTGGGATTGCGTAACCTTGCAGCCAGATTCTAGCACGGAAGCCAAAACTGAGGATTCAGTTTTGCTAGCAAAAGATGAGTTGTTACAAGAGTATAAAGCCCATATCTGTGCCATGGTGTGCCATTTGGGTGGTTCGGTGTCCGGCGGGCATTACATAGAAATGCATAAAGTGAGTGATGAAGAATGGGCGGTATCGGATGACGTCGTATGCGATCGGGTCATGATGTTGAATAACTATATGGCTGATGTCTCACTAAACAACCTGATTGATGAACAGCATCCAAATGGCTGGAAATCATTGACCAATCTGCTGACGGGGCATCCAGGCCAGATGACACCAGGCCTGTTGTTTGGACGCAGAGAGTGTGCCCCTGAACGTCCAGAGTTAGCGACATCATCGTCTTCTGGCGCAGGGAAGAGAAAAGCAGAGTCACAGAACGCCCGGAAAAAGGGAAAGAAACGAAAAATATAGAATTAGGCCCACCGTAAGTGGACGTAATCTGTTCCCCAGGGCAGTGGCAAAAAAGTTAACCCGATTTTCTCCGGTTTCAGGATGAAAATAGTGACAGAAAGACATTAGTAATTTGATAAAATGCGCGGATTTATATCGTTACATAAGATTGTATCTGACTGTGCCCAGCGTTAATTCCGTAAATTCACGGGGTTGCGACCGTTTAAACGGTATGGCAGGGCATAGGCCAAGACGCATAATATTATCAACAGGAATTTACTATGCCTGCCTGGAGTACCCACCGCTATAACGTATGGTGTCTGGTTTTTGCCAGCACTCTTCTGACCGCGTGCTCGTCTCTTCCGCAACCGCTAAACGGGGCATCACCCTCCCGTGCCGTGGAAACCGCAGTGAAGATCGAAGAGGTGCAGGAGCCTGTCGCCTGTATTCCTCAAGCGCCTTCAGAACCCCAATCCACCCTGCCGGTTCCAGCCCAAAAGCCGCAACCGCCACAAAAGTGTCGCACGAAGATCATCTATCAGCCCGTCCAGATTGAGAATAAATTACTCATCGGTGAAGTAGAAAATGTGACATTTCCGGGCGTCAATAATCTGGTTATGAAAGCCAGAATCGATACCGGGGCTGAGACATCCTCACTTCACACCTCCGACAATCGTATTTTTGAGCGCGATGGTAGCCGATGGGTGTCGTTCACAATCGCCCTTGAAGATGGCAAAGGCGTCACTATCGAGCGCCCTTTGATCCGGACGGTTTTGATCAAGCAAAAGGGTAACAAAGAACCGGAACGCCGACCGGTCGTCATGATGAAGGCTCATCTTGGCAACCTGGAGCGTGTGGTTGAATTCACACTGGCCAATCGTGAAGGTTTCGAGTTCCCTGCCCTGCTGGGTCGAAATTTTCTGAAAGATATAGCGATTGTTGATGTCAGCCATGACTTTCTGGCTACTTCCGGATCAGATGATACCGAGTAGACCATAATAGCAACAATATTCAGATTGAAGAATTTCCATGCATAGCAATAAACGTCATGTGACGCTTGCAGTATTTGTTCTTGTGCTGCTAGGGCTAACCGTTGCGGGCTACAAGCACTTCGTGCTTGGTTTCCCCCTTATTCCCGGTGAGAGCGCCAAAATTTGGGATATCGAGGCCCGCATCCATTTTCGGGGAGAAAATGGCCCTGTTGATGCCTCTCTGGCTATGCCTGAGCCGGGAGAGACATTCAGTATTTTGGATACCATGTATGTCGCTCCCGGTTACGGTTTCCGTACTGTTGAGCGGGATGGCATTGAACGGGCCGAATGGACTCGCCGAGAGGCTGTCGGCAAGCAGAGTATTTATTACAAGATCAAAATTCAGAACAGTTTGCCGGTGGCGCCGCTTCCGAGTCGTCAGCAGCCAGATAAAGAGGACTCTCAGGAGCCCGTGTTTTATACACAGACTCTGGAGGGGGCTTACAAGCTGGCTGCGGACAGCTTGATTGAGAGAGCTAAAGCTAGTTCCTCGGACGAACAGAGTCTTACGTCACTGTTAATCCAGTCTTTAAATGAGACTGGCGAACTGGCGGAAGCAAAATTACTGTCTGACCTGTTGGCCAGTCGCACCGGTGCCGGGCGTTACACTCAGACCGATCTGGTGATACGCCTGCTGCAGGATGCCGCCTTGCCAACCAGAAAGGTCAGAGGTGTATTGCTGGAAGAGGCTCGCCGCAATCAGCCTCTGGTCGAGATGGTGGAGGTGTACGCCGATGGTCGTTGGAACATGTTCCACCCCGAAACCGGTGAAGAGGGTCAGCCGGACAACTTTCTGCCCTGGCAGCGGGGCGGAACCTCTTTACTGGATGTTGCCGGAGGGCACGACTCCCGAATAACGTTCTCCTCAATATCCCGCTCTGTCCCGCTTGAAGAGTTGGCAGTGACTGAGGGGCGGAAGGCGCAGGCGGCACTGGTCGACTTTTCCCTCTATGCGCTGCCGATTGAGGAGCAGAATGCCTATCGTTATATTCTGCTGGTGCCCATTGGTACTTTGATTGTGGTGCTAATGCGTATTCTGGTGGGTCTGAAAACCAGCGGTACGTTCATGCCGGTACTGATATCGCTGGCCTTTATGCAGACCAAACTGGTACCAGGGCTGGTGATCTTTTTGACGATTATTGCCATCGGTCTGTGGATCCGGTTTGTACTTAGCCGGTTGAATCTGCTGTTGGTGGCACGCATATCATCGGTGGTTATCGTGGTGGTCGGGATTATGGCGGCCATGAGTATCCTGAGTTACAAGCTGGGGATTCAGCAGGCCATGAGCGTGACCTTCTTCCCGATGATTATTCTTGCCTGGACCATTGAGAGAATGTCGATTCTCTGGGAAGAAGAGGGGCCGAGAGATGTCTTTGTCAGCGGAGGAGGGAGCCTTCTGGTGGCGATACTGAGTTATTTTGCCATGACCAACCCCTTCATCGAACATCTGACGTTTAACTTCCCGGAGCTGATGCTGGTCATTCTTGGCATCACCTTGCTGCTTGGACAGTACACGGGTTACCGCTTGCTGGAACTGAAGCGTTTCCGGCCACTGGTTGAAGGACATTAATCATGTGGCTACTTTCGCTGCTTGAGCGTCGGAAAAAAATGAAAGAGTTTGGTGTGCTGGGCATGAACCGGCGCAATCACTCCTATATTGGTCGCTATAATCACCGTTCGAAATTTCCGATGGTTGATAACAAGGTGATCAGCAAACAACTGGCGATAGACGCCGGTGTTTCTGTACCAAAGCTGCTCCATATTATTCGGTCACCTCAGGAGTTGATTCTGCTGCGATCGGAGCTGGAGCTGCTGGATGAATTTGTTATCAAGCCCGCCAAAGGCAGTGGTGGCAAAGGTATCATGGTGATTGTCGGACGTGATCGGGAGGCCTGGATAAAAGCCAGTGGCGACAGAGTCACGTTTGCTGATCTTGAACGACACATATCCAACGGTTTGGGTGGTCTCTACAGTCTCGGTGGTAAGAGCGACGTCGTTATGATTGAGGGCCTGATTAAGGCTGATCCTATTTTTGATCGTTTCAGTTTTGAAGGGGTGCCTGATATTCGCACTATCGTTTTCCTCGGTTATCCGGTGATGGCGATGATGCGGCTGGCGACCCACGCCTCCGATGGCAAGGCCAACCTGCATCAGGGTGCTGTGGGTGTCGGGCTTGATCTGACAACCGGCAGAAGCCTAAAGGCTGTGCAGTTTGGCAGGCCGGTTGAAAAACACCCGGATACCGGCCACGCCTTTGGTGATCTTGAGGTTCCCCATTGGCGCAGATTGCTGGAGTTGTCATCGGCCTGTTTCGACATGACGGGTCTGGGCTATCTGGGCGTGGATATTGTTCTCGACAAGGATCATGGTCCGCTGATTCTTGAATTGAACGCCCGCCCTGGTCTGGCCATTCAGATGGCCAATGGCCAGGGGCTTCTACCGCGACTACAGGCGGTAGAAAAACTGACCATTGGTCATACGACAGTGGCTGATCGTGTTGATTTTTCCCAAGCTTCATTTTCCCGTTGGCGTGAAATGGGTAAAGTCAGCATGGGTAGCGAACAGCCAGTGCCTCAAGGATAATCCGCGCTGGATTTTCCTTCTTCGTTTTAGGGAGTTTGACCGAGTATTTGATGGCCAGATCCATGGCGTACTCGGGGCTGACATTGGGAGGCACGCAAAACTGTTTAATCGGTGTCGTGCTTTCCATGTCATGCAATGTGGACAGCGTTGCTGCCGTATAGGAATAGCAACGCTGCCAGTTTTTAGAGAGTCGCTGTCTGGCGAGGTCCAGATTAATATTTTGGTAATCTCCACAGGTCACGATGTAATCCTCAGTCGTAACCAGCGGCTGAAAGCCGAGAGTTGCCTTGGGAGCATCATGAGGAATTGGTTGATAACCATCCAGGGCGTGGGCGGGTAGCGCACCAAGAAACAGTGGAATATGAATAACGAGTAATCCGGTTATTAGACGTAATAGACCCATTACAAATCCCCTTTTTATTATAATTTTGTATTCCTACAGGAATTATCATTCCCTTTTTTACTCGACTCATCAATAATCATTAGTAATAGTTGTATCGCTGAATTACTTTTATAGCAACCAATCAAAAAGGGAGGGTAATAGGGAAACATACTTTGGATGTATGGGCAGACGTAATTAGAAAGAACAGATTGAAAGGAAAATAATAATGACAATATGGAACGGATTATGGAAAGTGGGTTTTGCCACACTTCTTTTGTTATCACCACTGGCATCAGCTGATCTAATGATCTATCACCACCATAATGGTGGCTTAATGTCCGTTCAGGTTTATCAAAATGGCAAGCAGGCGAGTATGGCCGATGTCGCTGTTTTTGATAGCACTGGAGACATTTTGAAACATGGAGCAACCAATTCCCATGGTTGGGCCAAGCTGGGACATGTCGATCGCAATCAGAGTATTAAAATCGAAGTAGAAACTGCAGATGGCAGTACTGCTGTGAAGCACGCTTACCTTTCCAGCCTTCGTCAATACGGTTCCGGACGCCGTAACGAGTAACTTCTTTCTGGATCAAGATTGCCTCACGGCAATCTTGATCTTCTGCCTTTTAATACACGCATAGTCGGATCTACACTTCATCTGTCGTACGCTTTGCTATACAGTCCCACAAAAATTTTTACCTTGGCTGACGGATCTCTAATGAAGCGCGAACTGGCTATTGAATTTTCCCGGGTTACAGAAGCGGCTGCTCTTGCCGCCTACAAATGGCTTGGTCGAGGCGACAAGAACAAAGCAGATGGTGCCGCTGTGCATACCATGCGTGCCATGCTGAACAATGTTGATATTGATGGGGAGATCGTTATTGGCGAGGGGGAAATTGACGAAGCCCCTATGCTCTACATCGGTGAGAAAGTCGGCAAAGGTCAGGGAGACAAGGTCGATATTGCTGTTGATCCGATTGAAGGCACCCGCATGACCGCCATGGGACAGCCGAACGCCATCGCAGTTATGGCAGTAGCCCCCGAAGGTGGTTTTTTGAAAGCCCCGGATATGTACATGGAGAAGCTGGCGGTTGGTCCGGGCGCCAAAGGCGTTGTTGATCTGGATCGTCCATTGGAAGAGAACCTGCGCGCTGTCGCTGATGCGTTGGGTAAATCCCTCGATGCTCTGACCGTTATCACTTTGTCCAAACCTCGTCACGATGCGGTTATTCAGCAAATGCAGGCGCTGGGCGTGCGCGTGTTCGCCATTCCTGATGGCGACGTTGCTGCTTCCATCCTTACCTGTATGCCGGATAGTGAAGTGGATGTTATGTACTGCATCGGTGGTGCGCCGGAAGGTGTCATCTCAGCAGCGGTTATTCGTGCGTTGGATGGTGATTTCCAGGGGCGTCTGATGCTGCGTAATGAGGCTAAAGGCGATAGTCCGGAGAATATTAAAGCGGGCCAGATGGAACTGGAACGCTGTCGTGAGATGGGTATTGAGCCAGGCAGAAAGCTGCTGATGGGTGAGTTGGTCTCAACCGATGAAGTTATCTTCTCCGCGACCGGTATTACCAAGGGTGATCTGCTTCAGGGTATCAGCCGCAAAGGCAATATCGCTACCACTGAGACGCTACTGATTCGTGGTAAGTCTCGCACTATACGTCGTATTCAGTCTATCCACTATCTGGATCGTAAAGATCCCGAGGTGCGCGTTCACATCCTGTAAGATACGTCACCCCCGCGCAGGCGGGGGTGACGGTGTGTATCAAGCCAGAGGACGCAGACCAATCGCTTCGCGGATAGTTTTTAGGAACGGCGCAGACTCTGCACGCGCCTTTTCGGCACCTTTCTTCAGTTCGGCTTCGATAAAGGCAGGATCGGCGATCAGACGATCATACTCTATACGGGGGCCTTTCAGCTCTTCGTTCAGGTACTCGAACAGCTCCTGCTTGAGTGCGCCCCAGCCCGCGCCCTCTTCGTACTGCTTGCGCTTGGCAGCGATCTCGGCTTCGGTTCTGGCGAACGCGGAGAAAATCTGGAACAGAGTGCAGGTATCCGCATCTTTTGGTTCACCCGGCTCCAGGCTGTTGGTGACGATCTTCATAATGTGCTTGCGGAACGGTTTTTCCGGGCAGAACAGCGGAATCACGTTGCCGTAACTCTTGCTCATTTTGCGACCGTCCAGACCGCGTAACACGGCGGAATTTTCACCGACAATGGCTTCCGGCAGGGTGAAATATTCGCCCTTGTACACATGGTTGAAACGCCCGGCGATATCACGAGCCATCTCGATATGCTGAATCTGATCCTTACCCACAGGGACACGGTTAGCGTTGAACATCAGGATGTCCGCCGCCATCAGTACCGGATAGTCGTACAGTCCCATGGTGATGCCCTTGTCCGGATCGCTGCCTTCGGCAACGTTTACGTCCATGGACGCCTTATAGGCGTGGGCACGATTCATCAGACCCTTGGCGGCCATGCAGTTTAGAATCCAGCACAGCTCTGGAATTTCAGGGATATCGGACTGACGGTAGAAAGTTGCACGGTCCGTATCCAACCCCAGTGCCAGCCAGACGGCGGCGATATTGCGAGTGGACTCATGAACTTGTGCGGGATCCCAAGTGCTGATGATGGCGTGATAATCAGCCAGGAAGTAATAAGACTTAATATCGTCCCGACGGCTCTCTTCAATGGCCGGACGAATAGCGCCAACATAGTTGCCCAGGTGCGGAATACCGGTCGGCTTAATGCCGGTCAGCGTCTTGCCGGTCAGCGTCTTGATTGTACTCATAGATGACTATTTGTCTCGGTTTTGGCACAGGGCATCAATCCCCGGCACGGAAAGATTCAGGATTATAAGGAACAGACCACCATCAGCAAACTTTACTGAGCGCAGCCGAGTACTTTGCCGAAGAACAGCTCATGCGCCCCCTCAACAAAGTCATTCGACTTCATTATGCAGACTGAGTCATGACAATAATCTTTCCAAACCAGCCGGGCATGGGGCACGAAGACATCTTCCCAGATCGGGGATTGAAACGAAATTTCTCCATAATATTTTCTGGTCATCAAGAAAAAGTGATTCTGGGTGGTATACGCCGCGTTCAGATCACCGGCGGCCAGCAACTGTTGTACTCGATCGAGGTAGAGAAAGGTCATGGTATTCAGAGCCATCACTACATTACGACTCATCTGGGCATTCATGCTGTAGGTTTGATAGGTCTTGAACCATAGCCCCTCAAGGCTGACATCATCGCCCTGGTTCTGTTCGGAACCCTCCGCGGGAGCCAGTGCAGCGTGTATGTACTTACCAAACCAGGATTGAAAAGGAGTCAGAGTCATCAGTGCAATAGACGTGGTCAGGGGGCTGAAAATGTATTGTCCCGTTTTGGCGAGAGGGCCGTAATTCTCTAGTTTGCTTTCGATAACAGACTGCAGGGCTGCAAGCCCTATCAAGGCTCCGGCTCCTATGGCATAACGGCTTACGGTACGAGCAATGTCCGAGTAGCTGGTCTGTGTTTTGTCTGCCGTCGCCCCATAGCAGGAGTGACTGAGTAGACAGATCAATAGTGCTACCACGCTTAGTCTTTGGGAATTCACTATAACCTCCCCACCTGCAGGAATAGTTGGTATGGTGAACGAGGTTAGCAAGGCTGGAGCAATGGCGCTTTTTTTGATTGATGCAAGAGTGGGTAACTAATGCCGGAACTACCCGAGGTGGAAACCACACGAAAAGGGATCTCTCCCCATAGTGTTGGGCACAAAGTGAAAGATATGGTGATCAGGCAGCCTAAATTACGCTGGCCGGTGAATACCGATCTGCCCGTTATTTTGAAAGGTCAGCCGCTTGAGCGGATCTCCCGTAGAGCCAAGTATCTACTGATGCACTTTCCCAATGGCACTCTGATCGGACATTTGGGTATGTCGGGCTCGATGCGGGTTCTTCCGGAAGGAACTCCTGTCCAAAAACACGACCATATCGATATTATTTTTGATAATGGACAGCTACTGCGTTTAACAGATCCCCGTCGTTTTGGTGCCCTGCTCTGGACGGAACAACCACCGGAACAACATCCATTATTAATAAATCTTGGCCCGGAACCATTGTCGGATGATTTTACCGGCGAAGGGCTCTATCAGCGTTCACGCAAGCGTAAACAGCCGATAAAAACCTTTATTATGGATAATCACAATGTTGTTGGTGTCGGTAATATTTACGCCAATGAAGCGCTGTTTATGGCAGGCATTCGTCCGGACAGAGCCTGCGGCCAGATATCCCGAGAGTGTTATGAATTGCTGGCTGAAGCCATTAAGAAGGTATTGGCGAGAGCGATAGAAGTTGGTGGCACTACGCTGAAGGATTTTGTCGGCGGAGATGGTAAGCCGGGTTACTTTGCTATCGAATTGATGATGTATGGCCGAGCAGGGCAGCCTTGTCAAAACTGCGGAACAGTTATTAAAGAGATACGGCTTAATAATCGCAGTACCTGTTTTTGTCCTGAGTGCCAGAGATAGGTGTCAGGCATCCGGCTTCTGGAATTGAAAATTTGCATAGCGCACGACGATATTAGTCTATTTGGTCTTTTTGGTTGGTGCAATTCCCCAATACTTCGGACAGTTTTTGCTCAGGGATTTCGGGGGCTGCAGCCTTATAGGATATTTATAGGCAGCTCTGCTCTGACCCAGATTTGCTATTAAATACCACCCCTTACCCGCACGCCTTGCCCCACGTGAACTTTGTTCTCAAAAAACTGTCTACAGTATTGATTCCCGTAACTGCTCAAAAAGTGTAGGCAAATTTGAAGGGCGATTGGCTACAGGCCAGTAATATCAAGAGTGCCATATGAAAAATGACCGGTTTTGCCTACGGATTTTGAGCAGTTACGAATTCCGTCATGCAAGTTCAGCGGGAACTGATATAGTTCAGCAGGACTTTTTTCAGAGGCTATCCAATGAAAATAACCAAAAAACATTTAAAAAACAAGATAGTGGCATTAGTTGCAGTTGCGGTGTTCAGTGCGCCGGTTATGGCAGAAAACCCTCAGGCAGAGTATGAGAGCCCGAGTTTTTTCGCCATGATCGGTGATCTTCTGGTTGCGCGTCCTCTACTGTTGGCAGCGACAGTCGTTGGTACTGCGGTTTATGTGCTCAGCGCACCTTTTGCGGCTTTGGGCGGTAACATCAAGCAGACCGGTGACACGCTGGTTGTTATGCCATTTGATGCAACCTTTAATCGTTGTCTGGGTTGCTCCGTTCAGAGGGAACAAACGTTCTAAGCCAAATTCAGCCAGTCCATGTCTGAAACAGGCTTGGGCTGAATGCTGATTCTTCAGCATAACTGCACTATCTGTCTGCAAAACCCCGTATACTGCGTTACCTAGCCAGCTCCCTCCAGAAACCAGAAAACGTGTTCCAATAAATATGATTCAGCACCCCCGGACTACCCCTATCGCGCTCACTATTGCAGGTTCAGACAGTGGCGGCGGCGCCGGTATTCAGGCCGATCTAAAAGCTTTTTCCGCGCTTGGTGCCTACGGCTGCTCTGTGATTACCGCCTTGACCGCCCAAAACACACAGGGGGTGCAGGGAATCCTTGATGTGCCGCCAGAATTTATTCGTGCCCAAATGGATTCCGTGTTCACGGATATCAGCGTAAAAGCCGTTAAAATCGGTATGCTGAGTCAGGCTTGTGTGATTCGAACGATTGCTGAAGCCCTGGCTCACTATCGGGTGGAGCTGCTGGTGGTTGACCCGGTCATGGTAGCAACCAGCGGCGATAAGCTGCTTCAGGATGATGCTATCACCACCCTGAAAGAGTGCCTGATTCCCCAGGCCACCATGATTACGCCCAATCTTCCCGAAGCGGCTGTTCTGCTTGACTGTGCCATTCCGAAAACTGTGGCGCAGATGGAAGCGCTGATTGAGCCATTGTTGGCGCTGGGTTCACGCACGGTGTTACTGAAGGGCGGTCATCTCGGCGGCGAGGAGAGTGTTGATCTGTTCCATGATGGTCAGACGCTCCATTACCTGACTTCGCCACGCACTCCAACCCGAAATACTCACGGCACTGGTTGTACACTTTCTTCTGCTATCACAGCGCTGCTGGCTCGCGGATTTGAATTGCACGATGCAGTGAGCCAGGGCAAGCACTATATTGCCAATGCGATAGCCCATGCGGATGAACTGCACATCGGACATGGTCATGGGCCTGTTCATCACTTTGCCGGTATCTGGACGCAAAACTAAATCATGAAAACCAATGAGCTGATCGCCAGCTGCCAAAATGAGTGGGATGGCTATATCAAACACCGCTTCGTAGTGGAGCTGGGGAGAGGCACTCTGCCGAAAGAGGTGTTTCGTCATTATCTGGAGCAGGATTATCTGTTCCTGATCCAATTTGCCCGCGCCTATGCACTGGCCGTTTATAAAAGCGATAACTTTGTAGAGATGCGAAAACCTCTGGCCGCGCTGCACAGCCTGATCAACCATGAGACTCGTTTGCACGTTGAGTATTGCAACGCATGGGGGCTGACAGAAGCAGAGATGATGAGCATTCCTGAAGCAACGGGAACCGTCGCCTATACTCGTTTGGTGCTTGATGCCGGACAGTCTGGATCACTCACTGACCTTTATACGGCACTGGCTCCGTGTGCTGTGGGTTACGGGCATATCGGTCGCTGGCTTGCAGAGAGCCCGGAAACTGTTTGGGAAGGTAATCCCTATCGGGAGTGGATCGAAACTTACAGTGGCGAAGAGTATCAGTCAGGAGTTATTGACTCTATTGCTCAGCTAGATGGGTTGTTGGCAGAGATATCCGATAATAGCCTCAATGCGGGGCGTATTCGAAAAGTTTTTCGAAGTGCTACTTGTATGGAGATCGCTTTTTGGGAGCAGGGTTACGACGCTATGAAATGAAATAGACATAACCTGACTCTGTAATACATAAGTACTTCTTTATATGAAATTAAGTATGCCTGACTAGGTGGTTAGTTTAATGCTTTACCGCTAGTGCTACATTGGCTTTACCGGTCTTGAAAAGACTTGGCTTTCGGTAAAACCCTATGCGAAAGCAATAGTTAACTACTTAAGAATAATAGATGTAGAAGAGGCGCTTATGATGTTCTGGACGCGCCGCCCGCTATGGCAGACGGTGGTACTGTTTATAGTATTACTGGCTGTTCTTGGTGTGTGTGGTGTCTATGGGATATTGCTTTTAAGCCTGCCAAAGCTTGATGGTGAGATTTATTCCGAATATTTGTCTGGTGATGTATGTATAGAGAGGGATGCGCAAGGTATCCCTACGGTAAAAAGTGACGAAATAGACTTATATGGTCGTATAGATATCGCTTACGCAACCGGTTATCTGCATGCTCAGGATCGTTTTTTTCAGATGGATCTAAATCGTCGAAACTCTGCCGGTGAGCTTTCGGCTCTGTTTGGAAAAGCAGCACTTGAACACGATAAAGAGATTCGCATGCACTCTTTTCGAAGTGTTGCGAAAAATGTAGTAATGCAGCTAACAGAGCCACAGATGGCGCTGCTCGACGCCTACACTGAAGGGGTCAATCATGGCTTGAGTAATCTTGGTGCTCGTCCTTTTGAGTATGTTCTTCTGGGGCGGAAACCAGCACCCTGGGTTGCTGAAGATAGCTTTCTTTCTGTGTACAGCATGTATCTTGATTTGACCTATCGTCAGGCAGCAATGGACAAAGTTAAGGGATTTCTTGCCGATATTGCTGGCCGTGAGGTGACGGAGTTTCTCTCCCCTGTCGCCACCCGTTGGGATGCCCCTCTGGAAAATAATTACCTCCCCGAACCGGAAATTCCTGACGTTGAGCAGGTCAACCTGCGGGAATTTTCTGTAGAGCAGTTTGTTGATCTCTCTGGTGACATTGTTCCAGAGTCGTTTATTGGCAGTAATAATTTTGCGGTTTCCGGAAAGCTGACAGAACACGGCAGCGCTATTGTGGAAAACGATATGCATATGGCCTTACCTGTTCCTGCTACCTGGTACAGGATGCAATTCGTTTATCAGGATGAAGGTAAAAAGCATCGCATCAATGGTCTGACATTGCCGGGTACACCGTTTATGGTCATCGGTTCTAATGGTTCGGTAGCCTGGGCATTCACCAACAGTAATGGCGACTGGATGGATTGTGTGGATCTGGAGCTTATAGACGATGAGCACTACATAACACCGCATGGTCCGAAACCGTTTACTCTCCGTGAAAACATTATTGAAGTTAAAGGCGAGAAGCCAGTTATTGAGCGGTTGCGTTATTCCATCTGGGGGCCGGTGATTAAGTCGGAATATGATGGCTCCATGAAAGCCCTGCGCTGGACGGCTCACAATCCGCAGGCAACGAATGGCAATATTCAACTGCTGGAGAAGGCAGAAAATGTCTCTCAGGCGATTCATATCGCCAATATCAGTGGTATCCCTCCCCAGAATTTTGTTGCTGGTGATAGCGAAGGCTCGATCGGCTGGAGCATCATGGGGCGCATTCCAAATCGTGCAGAGATTGACTCCACTTATCCACTCAACGGGCAACAGGCTGTGGATAACTGGCAGGGTTGGTTGCCTGTGGATAACTATCCAAAAGTGTTGAATCCAAAGGGATCAAGGCTGTGGACAGCCAATGCCAGTGTTGCCAGTGGAGAGGATTATTCCAAGATAGGTAATGATGGTTATGCAGTGGGTGCTCGTGCTATGCAGATACGGAATTCTCTGTTGGTCAAAGAACAATTTTCAGAAAGAGAGTTTTTGGATATTGCCTTGGATACCAACGCTGTTTACATCAGTGCATGGCGTGCTGTGGCTCTAAAAGCTATTGCTGAAAATGGTTCGCAAGTGAACGAAAACTGCCGTGAATTTGCTCATATTCTTGAGGGTTGGTCGGGTCATGCCCAGGCTGATGATGCGGGCTATCGGATGGCTAGAGAGTTTCATGATGCGGTTAATGAAAAAGTCCTGAGACAGCTGGGGCGTTATTTCCTTCTCAAGGCTGGACGACAGCAACAGGATATTGAAGATATCTGGCTGCAGAAACTGAGCAGGGAAGAGTCTTCTGTGCTGCGCTTACTGGAACAACAGCCCATGAACTGGCTCTCGCCTGCTTACAAGGATTGGAATCAGCTGGTTCTGGAAACTATCGATGAGGTGGTATTGAAATTAGGCGGTGCAGAAAGGCTGGCACAACACACCTGGGGTGAACGAAATACTGCCAGTATCAAACATCCACTATCTGGCGTGATACCGGGTATCGGTAGCTGGCTAAATATGCCTGCTGTACCTCTCGATGGTGATGGCTGGGTACCACTGATGCGACAATCATCTGCAGGTGTCTCTCAACGTATGATTGTCTCTCCGGGGCGTGAAGAGCAGGGTATTATGCATATTCCCGGTGGGCAGAGTGGACATCCATTGTCGTCTTTTTATAAAGCTGGTTTTGATGACTGGCTAAATAATAAACCTTCGTCGTTTATTCCGGGTGAAACAAAACATACTCTGATATTGAAGGAAAAATAACACTTTCTTTTCAGGCCGACAGTGCTGGATACCTGCTTAAACATCGATCAAGCAGGTTCATCCAGCGCAAGAAGACGAATCAGTTCGTGGCGGTTATCCAAAAGATCCGCCAGAGTGTATCTATCAAGCACGCCGATAAACGCACCCATAGCCTCCGCAAGTATCCCCCGTAACCGACAGGCTGGCTGTAACTTGCAGCCAGGAGAGTTGCAGTCAATCACTTGGAGATTGGCTTCCATATCCCGCACAACCTGGCCGATATTGATCATGTCGGGAGGCATTCCCAGCTCAATACCACCACCTTTACCACGCACATTGCGCAGATAACTCAGCTGCCCGAGACGTTGCACAATCTTCATGACATGGCTGCGGGAAATATTATACGTCGCTGTAATTGTTGTAACAGACAGGCGCTCACCATCAGGCATCAGTGCTGTCTGAATAAGAGTGCGCAGTGCGTAATCGGTATAGCGGGTCAGTTGCATGGCTATAACAGTTATTGATTCAAATCAATTGAATCTTAAGACGCTCTCTATCAGACGACCAGAGCGTGTTTTTACGTATTCGGGTAAGTGTTGTTTAATGCCACTATAAAGATACAATTTAAATGAATCTTTATAGTGGGGAGACATCTTCCGTGTTCTGTGTGCAGTGTGAACAAACTATTCGTACTCCAGCTGGTAACGGTTGTGCCTATACCCGGGGAGCGTGTGGCAAAACATCGGAAACATCCGATCTGCAAGATATCCTCATCTATATGCTGCAGGGCATTTCCTGGCATGCGATGCGCGCCCGCGAATTTGGCGTGATCAACAGTGAGGTTGATGCCTTCGTTCCTCGTGCATTTTTTGCCACACTTACCAACGTCAACTTTGATTCTGATCGTATCGTGGCTCTTATTCGGGAAGCGAACAGCGCCCGTGAAATTTTGCAGAAAGCCTGTGCAGAGCGAGATGCCAATCTGGATGATGCATCCCATGCTGCACTGTTCGAACTGGCTGAAGATATGGCGGGTATGCTGCTTCAGGCACCGGAAATGCTCCCCAACCGAGGCAAGGATGAAGTTGGAGAAGATGTAGTCGGCCTGCGTCTTTTATGTCTGTATGGTCTCAAAGGGGTGGGTGCCTATATGGAGCATGCCAGAATACTGGATCAGCAAGATCAGGACATTTACGCCGAATTTCACCTGCACATGGCCTGGTTGGCTACCGACCCTGCCGATCTTGTCGCTCTGCTGGAATGCGCCATGGCCATCGGGCAGATGAATTATAAAGTGATGGCGATGCTGGATAAGGGTGAGACAGACGCCTTTGGTCATCCAGAGCCAACACAGGTGAATGTTAAGCCGGTGAAAGGAAAGTGTATTCTGGTATCCGGTCACGATCTGATCGATCTCGAAGAGCTGCTCAGGCAGACGGAAGGGACCGGCATCAACATTTATACTAACGGTGAGATGCTGCCGGCCCACGCCTATCCGGAACTGAAAAAATATAAGCATCTGGTCGGTAACTACGGCAGTGCGTGGCAGAATCAACAGCATGAATTTGCCCAGTTTCCCGGCCCTGTGCTGATGACCTCAAACTGCATCATTAATCCGAATGTGGGCAATTACGCAGATCGTATTTTCACCCGCAATATCGTCGGTTGGCCTGGTGTTACCCATATTGAGGGTGATGATTTTTCAGTTGTGATTGAGAAGGCCAGGGAGCTACCGGGATTTGAGTATGATGAGCTTCCCCATCTGATTCTGATCGGTTTCGCCCGCAATGCCCTGATGAATGCCGCTCCGGCAGTGATCAATGCAGTCAAGGCGGGTGATATCAAGCACTTTTTCTTGATCGGCGGCTGCGATGGCGATAAAGCGAAGCGTTCTTACTTCAAAGAGTTTGCCGAATCTGTACCCAAAGACAGTGTTATCCTCACTCTGGCCTGCGGTAAATTCAAGTTCAACAAACTGGAGTTTGGGGATATAAACGACATTCCTCGTCTGCTTGATATTGGTCAGTGTAATGATGCCTATTCGGCTATCCAGCTGGCTCTGGCATTGGCTGAGGCGTTTGAGTGTGGCGTAAATGATCTTCCATTGTCGTTGATTTTATCCTGGTTTGAGCAGAAGGCGATTGTCATTCTGCTGACGCTACTTTCTCTCGGTATCAAGAACATTCATGTTGGCCCTACAGCCCCGGCATTTCTTACCGACAATCTTTTGGATGTGCTGGTAGACAGATTTGATCTGAAACTAACGACAACTGTCGATCAAGATATAAACGCTATTCTTGGCACAGCCTGATCGTTAATCTCGCAGAGGGCCTGACTAAAGAAAAATATACATTGATATTGAAACCAAAATAGAGTTCTCTTTTTCGACGCATAAATAAGAGTCAACAATTCCTGCAATGTTGGCTTTTGTATTTTTGTCTTATCACTTTATGCCGGAACTTAGCGATTCATGACTGATGTAAATTGCTCAAAAACCCTGCAGCTATGGGAGTTGCGTTTTACCGAATACCTGAAAGATCATGAGACGGATGATTTTTCCCATGATATCTCCCATTTTCAGCGAGTTTGGAAAACAGCTAAAAAAATCGTTGCTGATGAGAGCCGTGAGGTCAATGCACTGGTGGTTCTGGCGGCCTGTTATTTCCACGATATTGTCAGTTTTCCGAAGAATCATCCGGACAGAAGCCGTAGTTCGGTGCTGGCCGCGGAAAAAACGGCAAGTATTCTGAAAGAACTGAGTTTTCCAACAGCGCTGATTGCCGGTGTTTGTCATGCCGTCGAAGCCCATAGTTTTTCCGCTAACATTCCGACCAGAACACCGGAAGCGGAAGTGGTTCAGGATGCTGACCGGATGGAGGCTATTGGTGCAATCGGTTTGGCACGGGTGTTTTATACCGGTGGCAAGATGGGTTCAAGATTGTTTCATCCTGAAGATCCCTGGGCGGAACATCGGGAGCGGGATGATAGCTTGTACAGTGTCGATCACTTTTATTGCAAATTGCTGACTCTTGGGGCAACCATGAAAACAGCGCCAGGGCGCAGGCTGGCAGAGGAGAATACCGCCTATCTGCAAGGTTTTCTCGATAAATTGAGAGATGAGTTGGCCTAAGAGGCGATTCTTGTGTTGGTCTGCGAGTAACGCTCAAAATTCTCTGGCAGATCGAGTGCCAGCTTTCACGCCGCCCAGTATTTCCGGGGGGATGATTCCGAAAACGCAAATTTGCCAGTAAAAAATGAGCAGTTACGTCTACGAATCACCCTCATTCCCACGGAGGATCGTTGGAACGAGTTTTGATTAAGAGTTGGAAAGGCTGTTTATTTCATTTTTTATACGTTGTATTTTATCGCGCTTACTGTCGATCTGATTTTCGTATTTATCTGCAATACTTTCTATCTTTTCTGAAATAGGCCGCTCTAACGAAGTTTTTTTGATATCTTCCGTGATCAAACCTTTCTTTTGTTGTAAAGAAAAAAGTTCTCTATTCATCTGTTTTTGTAGAGTGTTTATGTCGTATTCAAGATATTCTACTTCAGCTTGTTTGAATTTGACCTTGGCCTCTGCCGTCATGGCTTTTAGCTGTTCAAAAGAGATCTCTTCCAATTGTATTGTTTGTGAATTTTGACCGCATGATTTATCAGAAAATACTGTCTGACCATCTTTTTCGCACTTATATATTTCTGCATTTACGGGCAGTGTAAGTGAGGTCAGCAATATTGCGGGGATGATTAAGTTTATTTTTTTCATGTTATTGTAAGTATCTCTATTTAAAGATTAATTTTTATTAATTATTGCATCCATCATAATTATAACAGCAGATTATCTACTAATCACAAGTTAAATTTAAGTACTTTTTGGTATTCTTTTGGGCGATCTCTTGCTACGAGAAAAGGATATGGCCATATATTCAATCGATGAATATATGGCCATATTTTATTGCCAGCTACTTAACATTCCCGGAAGTTTATAAAAACTCTGAAATTGTCAGTCCCAGCGGAATTCAAGCACTATCTACTATGGAAATGCAGCCTTGCCATTGTTCGGGGTGGGCGGCATTTCCTGCTCAGGGCTATTTCCTGCTCAGGGCTATTTCCTGCTCAGGGCTATTT
>CAMRBW010000058.1 GCA_947040555.1 uncultured Oceanospirillales bacterium
TGTTCTCTTGTTCTCTTGTTCTCTTGTTCTCTTGTTCTCTTGTTCTCTTGTTCTCAGAAGCAGCAGATCCCTACCTGCGCGGGAATGAGGATTTCGTGTCAATTTTGGCATTTGGGCCCCTTGGCGGCGGCTTGGGAAAAGCAGGTACCCATAACGGAAAAATGTGCGGGAAAAGGTGGATGTTCTCGATTTCCTATTTCCAGCGAATAGATCCCGTTGCGATGATACTATTTGTGCGAAAGGTGTAAATAATTGTTTGCTTTTTCAGTAGTCTTATTGATCTTTGTCAAATATCTTTTTCTTTACTTCGTTAACTATAGTGCTCCGAAAATAACCTCACGACTTTAGTCGTCTATTTTGCCGCGTCATTGCGTATGGTAGTTTGGCGTGTGAGGTTTTGTTTACCCTCGATGGAGCCCTCTTTTGAATCACGATACCTTGGCATGCGATAACTTGGCACGCAATAACTTGGCAAAAATTCAGGAACTGGTATTGCAGTCCCCGCTGTCCGGTCTTGTTGTTCCCATCCATGAAGTGCCCGACCCCGTGTTTGCTGAACGCATGATGGGTGATGGTATCGCGATTGATCCAACCGGCAATACGCTGCTCTCACCAGTAGACGGCACTGTTATTCAGTTCTTCAAGACCGGTCACGCTCTGACCCTGAAAACCGAAGCCGGTGTGGAGATTCTGATTCATATCGGTCTGGAGACTGTCACTCTCAAAGGTGAAGGCTTCAAACCATTGGTTCAGGAAGGCGATAAGGTTGTGATCGGTCAGCCGCTGCTGGAGTTTGATCTCGACTTTCTGGCGCGTAATGCCCGCAGCTTGATCAGCCCGATTATCATCACCGACTCTCAGGGCGAGAACCTCTCCTGGCAGGCTTCCGGTCTTGTGGTCGCTGGCGAAGATCGTTTGATGGTTCTTGGCGGTAGCAGCGAGTGCGCTACCGATGAAGCGGCTGATCTTGCGGTTGCGCCTGCCCCTGTCGCTATCGACTGTTCCGGTGAGCCGGATGCACAGGCGGATGTGCTGATTCCTAATCCGACCGGCCTTCATGCGCGTCCTTCTGCGGTCTTTGTTAAAGAGCGCAAAGAGTTTGCTGCTGCGGTGCGTCTGGCTTGCAATGGCCTGGAAGGTCGTGCCGATAGCGTCACTGAGATTATGAAACTCAACACCCGTCAGGGTGATCTGCTGACCATCAAAGCCTGGGGTCCTCACTCGATCGCTACCGTAGAAGCCCTGGTGTTCGCGGTAAAGGGTGGTCTGGGTGAAGATGTTTCCGGTTTCAATCCATCCGCTGCTGTCGCTGAGAGTGCCTCCGAACGGCTGGCGGAAGAGACGCCTCTGCTGAGCTTTGGCAGTACTGATCCTAACCGTCTGGCCGGTGTTAAGGCGGCTGCTGGTATGACGGTTGGTACTGTCGTTCAGGTTGGCGTTCAGGCGTTTAGCTTTGAAGAGCACGGTGCCGACAGTGTTACCGAGTTGGCGGCCCTGACCGAGAGTATGGTTGCTGCCCGCGGTAAGCTGAGCGATCTGGTCATCAAGCTTCAGGCTGACGGCAAGAAAGAGCAGGCTGAGATCTTCACTGCTCATTTGGAACTGATCGATGATCCGGCTATTTCTGCGGCCGCTGTCGCTCAAATTGATGCGGGTTACGGTGCGGCTTTCTCCTGGAATCAGGCGATTAACGCTGAAGTGGAAGCCCTGCGCGCACTGAACAACCCGGTGATGTCCGCCCGTGCTGCGGATATACAAGACGTTGGTAACCGTGTTCTGGCGGAACTGACCGGTGTCTCCGTCAGTGCGGATGCCTGGCCGGAAAATGCCATTCCTGTGTACAAGGATGTGACCCCCTCTGACCTGCTGACTCTGGATCTGGACAAGGTGGTCGGACTCTGTAGTCTGGACGGTGGTGCCAGCTCCCATGCGGCAATTATCTCTCGCTCTCTGGATCTGCCTTATCTGGCCGGCGTTGACGGCAAGATTCGCGAACTGGAAAACGGCACTCAGATCATTCTGGATGCGGACAACGGCTTTGTGCAGCTGAATCCAACGACAGCAGACGTTGAACACTGTCAGACGTTTAAGCAGAAGGCTGAGGCCGAGTATCAGGCGGCTCTGGCGCGTGCTTTTGAGCATGCGGTGACCACGGATGGCGTTGCTGTCGAGATTGCCGCCAATATCGGCAGTCTGGCCGATGCCAAAAAGGCCGTTGAGCTGGGTGCTGAAGGCGTGGGTCTGCTGCGGACTGAGTTCCTCTATCTGGAGCGTACCACTGCGCCAAGCGAAGATGAACAGACTCAGATCTACACCGATATTCTGAAGGCGATGGGTCCTGATCGTCCGGTGATTATCCGGACTCTGGACGTCGGTGGCGATAAGCCGCTGCCTTACCTGCCGCTGCCTGCGGAAGAGAACCCCTTCCTGGGTGAGCGTGGCATTCGTGTCGGTATCAACCGTCCCAGCATTTTGCGGACTCAGATTCGTGCGCTGTTGCGTAGTGCCAATGCTGGCAAGCTGCGGGTGATGCTGCCGATGGTCGGCTCTCTGGATGAGTTCCGTGTCGTGAAGGCGCTGATGGACGAAGAGTCCGCCAAACTGAATGTCTCCGTTGAGCTGGGCATCATGATCGAAGTGCCTTCTGCGGCGATTATGGCCCGTGAGTTTGCCCGTGAAGTGGCATTCTTCTCCATCGGTACCAACGACTTGACTCAGTACACGCTGGCGATGGATCGGGGTCACCCGCGTATGGCGAGCCGTATCGACGGTCTGCACCCTGCGGTGCTGCGTATGATCTCCATGACCTGCAGAGGCGCTGCCGCTTCTGACCGTTGGACCGGTGTCTGCGGTGGTCTGGCCAGTGATCTGGAAGCGATCCCTCTGTTGATCGGTCTGGGTGTGAATGAACTCTCTGTCAGCGTACCGACTCTGCCATTGGTGAAAGCCAAAGTGCGTGAGTTGAGTATGGCCAGGTGTCGTCAGCTGGCAGCAGAAGCGCTGTTAATGGAAGACGGTGCACAGGTACGTGCACTGCTGAAAAAATGGCAAGGACAGGAGTAATCAGACAATGTCTTTTTTGAGTAAGTGGTTCGGCAAATCCAGCGTTGTTGAGTCTCAGCCCGTTGAAACGGCTCCCGTTGAGATCGCTGCTATTGAGCCAGCGGTACAGGATGCGCCAGCTCATGGTATCGATCAGGATCTGGTGACTCGTATCGTGACGGCCCTGGGCGGTAAAGCGAATATTCTGTCCGTTGAGTCTTGTGCGATCAGTCGTGTACGTATTGAGCTGAGGAATTCCGCCAATATCGATACGGCCGCGCTGCAAGCCGCAGGCATTGTCTTCTCCATCATGGCGGGCTCGAACATTGTTCACCTGGTGGTTGGTGAGCAGATAGCCGAGCGTTGGGCGCAGGCTGTTCAGGCAGTATAAGCGCTTTTAGATCATCAGAGCCGGGTTCAGTTTGAGCCCGGCTTTGTTTTATGTAGATTTGGAGAAAATTGAAAGATGATCATCTCTGACATGGATGGCACGCTGCTCAATGAACACCATCTGATCGGTGACTATACCCGTGATGTGCTTCAGCGTGTTCACGGTGCCGGACGCCAGCTGGTTCTGGCCACTGGCCGGCATGAGGTTGAAGTCCAGGCTATTCGTGAACATGCCGGTTTTCCCGCCTATATGGTGACCTCGAACGGTGCCCGGATCGCCGACGACAACAACAAGGTGATCTACCGTCAGGACCTTCCTGTCGATGTGGTCGCTGGTCTTGTTGGCAAAATGGTCGATTGCGAACAGACGTCGGTGCATATCTATACTGACGAGGGCTGGTTCTACAATCGCATCGACGGTCCGCTCGCCAGTTTTGATGGGGCGAGTCCACTGTCTCGATTCCGGTTCACCAAAGAAGATTTTCCGGTGCAGGGCGTAGCGAAAGTCTTTATGTGCAGTGAGAATGTTGAGGCGCTGCATGCCCGTGCCGAGGAGATTGCGAGTGAATTTGCCGGACAGGTCAATGTCACGACCTCCTTTCCGTGGTGTGTGGAAATCATGGCGGCAGATGTCTCAAAAGGGCGGGCCATTGCCTATCTTTCAGAGTTACTGAATCGTCCGCTGACTCAGGCCATCGCCTTTGGGGATGGGATGAACGATGCGGATATGCTCTCTGTCGCGGGCAAGGGGCTGGTTATGGGTAATGCGGATGATCGTCTGAAAACGGCTCTGCCCAATCACCAGATCATCGGTTTAAACACCGACGAGGCTGTTGCCCGCTATCTGGAACAGCACATCCTGCAGCAGGATGCTGCTGTTTAACCTTTGGATCTCTCCTCTGCTCTGAGGCTGTTGTTGCGGCTGTTGTTGCGGCTGTTATTACGGCTGTTATTGTTGCTATGGCAGCTCTGGAGCAGAATATGTTCAATCCTATGTAAAACGAAGTGATGATGAAAACACTGCCTTCCTACGACGTTGTGGATGCTCTGACCCGTCACGCGGATCAGACTGCTGAAACAACCATCAAGCAACTGCATCAGATCGAAACCGACCGCGCTGGTCGTATGACGGTCTCTGCGGCTGGCCTGAATCTGGACTTCTCCCGTCATCTTATTAGTGAAAGTGCACTGGCTGACCTGATCAAACTTGCTGAACAGGCGGGTCTGGATCAGAAGCGTGCGGCCATGTTCTCTGGTGAGAAGATCAACAAATCTGAAGATCGTGCCGTTCTGCACACCGCTCTGCGCAATAGGGGTGAGCGTGTGGTGCTGGTGGATGGTGAAGACGTAATGCCTGGCATACGTGACACCCTGGGCCGTCTCTCCGGACTGTGCGACACCGTACACGCCGGTGAGTGGACGGGCTGGACCGGCAAGCCGGTTAAGCATATCGTCAACATCGGTATCGGTGGCTCTTACCTCGGTATCAAGACCGCTCTGGATGGTTTGCGTCCTTACCAGCGTAAGGAGCTACAGGCGCACTATGTCGTCAATGTTGATCCTGCTGATCTGGCGCGCACTCTGGATGTTATTGATCCGGAAACCACTCTGTTCATTATCTGCTCCAAGTCGTTTACCACCATGGAGACCCGGGTCAACGCCGAGGCCGCCAAGGCGTGGATGCTGGAGCAGGGTATGCCGGAAGCGGAGAGCGCCCGTCACTTTATCGCCGTCTCCAACAACATTGCCAAGGCCACTGCTTTTGGTATTGCGGAAGCCAATATCTTCCCGCTGTGGGATTGGGTCGGTGGGCGTTACTCCCTGTGGTCTGCTATCGGTGTTTTGATTCCGCTGATGACCAGCTTCGCCGTTTTTGAACGTCTGTTGACCGGTGCTTTCGAGATGGACGAGCACTTCCGCACGACCTCTTTCGAAAACAATATGCCGGTGATTATGGCGCTGTTGGGTATCTGGTATAGCAACTTCTTCCACGCCCAGAGCCACGGGGTACTGACGTACGCCAGCGATCTGGAAGCGTTCCCCGGCCATCTGCAGCAGATGGATATGGAGAGTAATGGTAAGCGTGTTACCACCGACGGCAAGGCCGTTGACTGGCAGACCGGCCCGGTAATCTGGGGTGGCGTGGGCACCAATGGTCAGCACGCTTATCACCAGCTGCTGCATCAGGGCACACGTCTGATTCCTGTGGATATCGTTGCCGCTTTGACCACCCACAATCCGGTTGCCGAGCATCAGGACTGGCTGTTTGCCCACGCGCTTGCTCAAGGTCAGGCCTTGGCTTACGGCTGTCAGGAAGAGCAGATCCGTGCAGAGATGACGGCACAGGGTATGACTCAGGAAGATATCGACACCCTGGCTCCCCAGAAGGCGATTCCTGGTAACAAGCCGGTCTCCCTGCTGGTTATGGATAAGCTGGAACCGGAAACGCTGGGCGCGCTGGTGGCCCTGTATGAACACAAGGTGTTTGTTCAGGGTGCCATCTGGCAGTTGAACAGCTTCGACCAGTTCGGTGTTGAACTGGGCAAGATTCTGGGTGACCAGATTTTTGATCAGCTGACTTCCGAACAAAACATTGCTGAAGAGGATACCGGTCTGAGCCGGTGGATTCAGAGCTACCGCCAGAAGCACGGTCGTGGCTAAGCATCACATTTGATGGCCTTTCTCTTTTGATAGCCTTTATCTTTTGATGGCCTTTATCTAGTGCCTGACCAGACCCCGTCCGGTCAGGCTTTGCCTATACTGCATACCTCGTCTTCTCCGTTACATCGCTCCCGGCAGGAATGGGTATGGTTGTGCAAGACCTCACCACGCAGTACATCGCTGAATTCAGCCAATGGATTAGCCAATACGAAAGCTGGTTTGTTCAGGCGCTGATAGCACTTCTAGTGGTCATCAGTGTTCATATATGCACACGGCTTGTTTTGAGGCGGCTGGGTGGGAGAATGCAGCATAATCGAAGGATCTGGGGCGAGTCTCTGCTCCATGCCATACGGCTGCCGTTGCAGATCATTATCTGGATAATTGGCCTGATGTGGATGGCCGATATTGCGCATCTGGAAACGAACGCGGTAATTTTCAGAAAGATAACCAGGCTTCATGAGCTGCTGATTATGGCAACGCTGTCATGGACGGTTATCCGTTTTATTAGTCGTTGGGAGAGTCTTTTTCTCAGCCTTGGCCCCATGAACGTTCCCTCCCGAGTCGATCCCACACTCGCGATGGCGATCAGTAAGTTGATTCGAGTTGTCGTCTTTATTGCGACCGGTCTGATGATACTGCAGACCCTGGGTTATAGCCTGTCCGGTTTATTGGCCTTTGGTGGCGTTGGTGGCGTCGCGGTCGGTTTTGCTTCCAAAGATCTGCTGGCCAACTTTTTTGGTGGCGTGATGATCTCCATGGACCGTCCGTTCAGGGTGGGTGATTGGGTCTCGGCACCGGAAAAGCAAATTGAGGGAACGGTTGAATACATCGGCTGGCGATTGACGCGAATCCGCACCTTTGACAAGCGTCCGCTCTATGTTCCCAACTCCCTGTTTGCCAATATCTCGGTGGTCAATCCTTCCCGTATGTTGAACCGGCGCATCAAACAGGTGATCGGATTGCGCTACTGTGATTCGGAGATCATGCCCAATATTCTTGCGGATATGCGCAGCTTTCTGGCCAGCCATCCGGAAATTGATGATAACCAGCTCTGTATGGTGAATTTTGTCTCTTTTGGTGAGTCAACGCTGAATATTCAGGTTTATTGTTTCACCCGCACCTGTGACTGGGCCAAGTATCTTTTGGCGCAGGAGGATGTGTTGTTGAATATTGTCAGGATCGTCCACGAGCATGGCGGTGATATCGCCTTTCCAACGACAACGCTGGAGCTGCCGGGGAGTGCCGTTTCCGGTATGGGCTCCGCAGAAGAGATGGGTCATGACTCACCAAAGCAAAGTATCGTTGCCAAAATACTGGCAAGGTCACATTGAGTACTCCTCTGTTTTTAACCTGCTATAACTGAAATATCCCTTCAAAAAATAATAAGTGGCAACTTCATGGATAAAGTGAGAAGTGTATGGACGTACTGATAGTCGAAGACGTCCATGGTCAACGTCGTTTACTCTCCGCCGTGGTACGAAAGCTGGGCCATAAAGTGCATGAGGCGCAAGATGGTCTTGAGGCGCTCTCCCTGTTGGCTGCGGAGCCGACCATTCGCCTTGTTATCAGCGACTGGATGATGCCCGGTCTTGATGGTATCGGACTGTGTGAAGCTATTCGTGCAGGTGATTTTGATCGCTATATCTATTTTATATTGCTGACCGGCAAGACCGAGCGCAGTGCTACCGTGCAGGGACTCTCGGTGGGTGCTGATGACTTTCTCAATAAACCGGTCGATTTTCAGGAGCTTGAAGTGCGACTGAAAGCCGGGTGTCGTGTCGTTGAACTTGAACAGACCCTTGATCAAAAAAACAGTGAACTGCAGCAAACTCTTGATATGCTGGAAGATGATCTGGAATCGGCTGCCCTGACTCAGCAAAGTTTGCTGGCAGAACCGGCGACGATTCAGAATATTGTCTTTGACTGGCATTTCAAGCCCAGCAAGATTCTGGGTGGTGATATGTTCGGTTACCATGCGATCGACGATGAAAATGTCATGTTCTACCAGCTGGACGTTGCCGGTCATGGTATTCGTTCAGCACTTTTCTCTTTTGCACTTAATAACTTGTTGAAAGATGTTGATGGCGCCTCTTCCATTGTACGAGAGGAAGGCAGAGAACTGTCCGGTACACCGGTCTCTCCGGAACAGGTTATCTCCCGCTTGAACAAGCGTTTTCAGACAACGGCCGACTCCATGCTCTACTTCACTATGAGTTACGGTGTTATTCATACCCCCACTGGTCGTGTCAGGCTCTGCCATGCCGGTCATCCTCCCATCCTGTGGCTTAGACCAAAAGATGACACCATCGGTGAACTCGGTGATGCCGGTGTGCCGGTTGGTATGGTGACCAATGCCAGCTGGTGCTGCCAGCAGATACAGCTGAAGCCAGGGGATCGCCTGTTTCTTTATTCCGATGGCATTACTGAATGTGAGAACGGGCAGCAGCAGATGTTTGGTGAGCAACGTCTGAAGGATATTCTGAAAGATGCCTGGCAGCTGCCGATGACAACGATGATTGGGCAGGTCTGGAATGATCTGTGCCAGTGGCGGGGGAGTGAAAACTTCGATGACGATATGACTTATCTCGTCATGGAATATGGTGATGGCGTATCAGGGAGATCAGGAGGTTGAGGGATGGCATTTAATAATAGGCAGGAAGCGGGAAAAACGGTTGTCGGGATCGAAGATGCACGGCTCGATGCCAGCTTGTCGGTACCGTTCAGGGACTATATGTTTGATTTGATCGCCAATGGACAGAATGATCTGGTTATTGATCTGTCCATGGTTGATTTTATGGACAGCAGTGGTCTTGGCGCGATAG
This sequence comes from uncultured Oceanospirillales bacterium, assembly GCA_947040555.1. Classification (GTDB taxonomy): domain Bacteria; phylum Pseudomonadota; class Gammaproteobacteria; order Pseudomonadales; family Endozoicomonadaceae; genus Sansalvadorimonas. The sequence continues at coordinate 8,916 of CAMRBW010000058.1, forward strand.
TGGCTGTTTTCAAACAGCTCAATGGCGAGGGTAGTGTTCAGCTGGCGGCACCACAGAAGGCGGTTCATGATCTGTTTTATCTGACCTGCATGGATCAGATTTTCAAAATACATGGCAGTGTGAGTGAGGCACTCTCCTCATGACCGATCTCCCCGCAGCGAATGCGCCCCAGCACTTGAAGCTCAGTATTAACAGTTATCTGAAAGACACTGTGCTGGTTGCCATGGCCGTGCGCGGGGTGTGCGCCATGACCTCTCTGTCGCAGACAGATATTAACCGCTTTGAGTTATGCGTGGTGGAGGTGGTGAATAATGCGATTGAGCACGCCTATTGTGGCGAAGGTGGTCATCAGGTAGAAGTGGATGTGTTCTATACACCGGATCGATCACTGGAGGTTGTGGTTTCGGATTTCGGCACCCCTATGGTGCCGCAGGGCAAAACGGAGCTTCAGCCGCTTGATCCTTTGAATCCTGATACCTGGACAGCATCCGGCCGTGGACTCCCTATTGTTGAACGGCTGATGGATAAAACCCGTTACCAGAGCAGTAACGGGCGAAACTCATTTCATATGATCAGGACGTTGGCTCAGCCCTGAGCCTCTGTTTTGCTATGTAGTCTTCCTGCGTAGTCTTCCGGTGTAGTCTTCCGGTGTAGTCTTCCGGTGTAAGACCCTCTTACAAAACGTCCTTTGACTCTTTCCATGGTGTGACCTTGAGCAGAATACCTGCATCAGGGTTATCTATGTAGATCAGTTTATTGAGCTGCAGACGCTGACTGGCCTTAAAGGGACGATTGCTGCTGTAGGGCAGGTTTTCTGGCAATAGGGCATGTACTGGAGACTGTTGGCTGGTTGTCTGGCTGTACAGCTCAGTCGACGCTCGCACTGAGGTCTCGGTGAAGAGGTTCTCCGATGGCTGAACCGGGGTCAGTTCACTGACCCATAGATTGGTGTGTACATGCAGATACCGACGCAGGGAGAAGGTCATCGTCCCTTCGAGTTCATAGTCGTGGTCGATATGTTTGCCCCCTTCTACCAGAATCGACACCGTATCACCTTCCCGGACCAGAGGCATACGCCAGCTCCCTTTCCAGAGTATTTTGTAGCCTCTGGCATTATTGAGTTTCCGGGTCTCCTTTTGTAATTTGGACAGCGTGCCGGGCAGCAGTACCGGATCTTCATTGTCCAGGTTGGGTGTTGTTGCGGACTTGAGTCTGACAGCATCAACCGGTATGGGATGATGAGCCACCTTCGGCATCGCTTCCTGAATGGACGATTGACTGTTCTGGCTGAACACCAGAACGTCAAACTGATACCAGTACTGCTCTTGTGCCTGCTCTTGTGCGATAGCGGTAAGTGGTGTTGCCAGCGCCGTCACTAGCGCAGTAAGCAGCGTGTATTGGGTAAAGAGTGCGCGCATGGTCATGTGATTTCGAATATGTTCCGGCGTTAGTGTAAAGGTTGATGCAAAGGTTGAGGCAGTAAAACGTGATGTAAAAGCCATCATCAATGCAGACACCTCAGTGAAGTCTGTCCAACAGATTCTGAATGATTGAAAAGCGCTCCTCAACCTTCTCTGCACCTTTGAGCAGTTTGAGAGAGGATGAACCCTCCAATCGCCACAGATGTGACTGCTGCTGAACCAGAAGCACGATCTTGAGCGGATCAACTTTGGTGCTTGAACCGAAGTCCACACGACCGCCATTAACACCGACATCGATACGCTCAATGCCCCGTTGCTCCGCCTCCTGGCGCAGGGTGGTCTGACGGAACAGCTGCTTGAGCGGAGTGGGTAGCAGACCAAAGCGGTCGATCATCTCTACCTGCAGATCTCTCAGTTTCGCCTCACTGCCTGCCGAAGCGATGCGCTTGTAGAACACCAGGCGGGTGTGGACATCGGGCACATAGTCATCGGGGATCAGCGCCGGAGCCCGTAGATTAACTTCCGTGCCGTGGGCCAGTGGTTTATCGAGGTCGGGCTCTTTGCCGGTTTTGATCGCTTCGACGGCGCGCTCCAGCATCTCCGTGAAGAGCGTGAAACCGACACTCTGAATCTGACCGGACTGACCTTCACCCAGCAGCTCCCCGGCACCACGAATCTCAAGATCGTGGGTCGCGAGGGTAAAGCCTGCGCCGAGGTCGTGGGCCTGTTCGATCGCTTCCAGCCGCTTCTCGGCATCCTTGGTCAGGGTGCGGGGAGGGGGGGTCAGCAGATAGGCGTAAGCCTGGTGGTGAGATCGACCCACCCGACCGCGCAGCTGGTGGAGTTGGGCCAGACCGAACTTGTCGGCACGGTCAATGACAATGGTGTTGGCGCTGGGAATATCGATACCGGTTTCGATAATGGTGGTGCAGACCAGCACATTGTGCCGTTTGTGATAGAAATCCTGCATCACCTGTTCCAGCTCCCGCTCCCGCATCTGGCCGTGGCCGACGGCGATACGCGCCTCGGGAATCATCTCGGCCAGATCGGCAGCGATCTTGTCGATGGTTTTGACTTCATTGTGGAGGTAGTAGACCTGTCCACCGCGCATCAGCTCCCGAAGGATGGCCTCCTTGATCAGCAGCTTATCGGACTGGCGGACAAAGGTTTTCACCGACAGTCTCAGGGCGGGGGGCGTGGCGATAATCGACAGATCCCTAATGCCGGACATGGACATATTCAACGTCCGGGGTATCGGGGTGGCGGTGAGCGTGAGAATGTCCACCTCGGCGCGCAGGGATTTTAGCTTGTCTTTGTGGCGCACACCGAAGCGGTGCTCTTCGTCGATAATCAGCAGCCCGAGGCGATCAAAGAGGATATCCGGCTGTAGCAATTTGTGGGTGCCAATGATGATATCGATCGTGCCGTCGGTCAGTTTCTCTTTCATCTCAGCCACCTGTTTGGCTGATTTGAAGCGGGATATCACCGCCACATTAATGGGCCAGTCGGCGAATCGGTCCTGGAAACTCTCGTGGTGCTGCTGGGCGAGCAGGGTGGTGGGAACCAGAATAGCAACCTGTTTGCCGCCGCTGACGGCGAGGAAGGCGGCCCGCATCGCCACTTCGGTCTTACCGAAGCCGACGTCGCCGCAGACCAGCCGGTCCATAGGGCGGGGTGCGGTCATATCGGCAATCACGGCATTGATGGTGGCCTGTTGATCCGGGGTGGTTTCAAACGGGAAACCGGCACAGAAATTATGGTACTCGGTATCGGGGGCCGGGAAGGCCAATCCGGTTTTTGCCTCTCGGCGGGCATAGATATCGAGCAATTCAGCCGCGCTGTCCCGTGCTTTCTCCGCGGCTTTGCGGCGTGCTTTACTCCACTGTTCGCTGCCGAGTCGGCTCATCGGTGCGAGCGCATCATCGGCTCCGGTGTAGCGGGCGATCAGGTGCAGAGAGCTGACCGGGACATAGAGCTTGGCTTCATCCGCATAGGCCAGCTGCAGAAACTCTTGAGGCTGTTCATCCACCGCCAAAGTGATCAGCCCCTTGTAGCGGCCAATACCGTGGTCGATATGGACAACCGGTGCCCCTTCCCGCAGTTCGCTGAGGTTACGAATAAGTTGGTCGGTGGTGTCCTCTGAGGTTTTGCGGCGTCGCCGCTGCATGACCTGGCCACCAAGAATCTGACTCTCGGTGATCAGGGCGAGGCTCGGCTGCTCCGGTGACAGTTCCAGCCAGAGCGGGTGATCGATAGCGGCGACAGTCAGGGCGATAGGGGCGGAACCGGTCACAAAGCTGTGCCAGTTATCGACCCGCTCGGGTTTGATGCCACTTTTGGCCAGCAGTTCCAGCAGGTTTTCCCGGCGTCCGGCAGATTCTGCGGTAAACAGGATGCGACTGTTGTTATCAATAAAGTCCAGCAGTTTTCGCAGAGGCTGCTCTTTTCTCGGCTCTGCTGCCACCTCTGGCAGCGTTTTAGTCCTCAGGTTTTCACTGCCCGCTCTTCGTGGCTGCGCTTCTTGAATCAGGGTGATGCGGGGGTAGTCCCGCAGATGGGAGAACAGCTGGTCCTCATTCAAAAACACCTGTGCTGGTGGCAGTAACGGCCGCTCAGGGTTGACCCTGTGGTTTTCATAACGGTTGCCGGCCTCGGCCAGGAACTGTTGCACGAACTGTCGGATATTATCACTGGTAATGATCAGGGTTTTTGCAGGCAGATGGTCAAACAGGGTTTCCGTTTCGGGGAAGAACAGGGAGAGATAGTACTCAATGCCGGGGGAGGCGATACCATGGCTGATATCTGTATAGACCGGACAGGCACGGTAATCGACATCAAATGTCTCCCGAAAGGCGGTTTTGAATGCGTCCTGCGCCGGTTTGTTGAGTGGAAACTCATGGGCGGGCAGCAGCTGAATGGCGTCGATATCGGCGAGCGAGCGCTGGGTTTCCGGATCAAAGGTTCTCAGGGTATCGATTTCATCATCAAACAGGTCGATGCGGTAAGGGGTCTCACTGCCCATGGGGAAGATATCCAGTAGCGAGCCACGCAGAGCGTATTCGCCATGACTCATTACTGTCTCTACGCAGTTGTAACCGGCCGCCTCAAGATCGTGCCGATACTGCTGCCGATCCAGAGTGTCGCCTTTGCGGAACATCAGACTATTGCCCTGCAACCAGTGACGCGGGGCGATACGGTGCAACAGAGTGGTGGCCGGCACAATCAGTACCGCCTGTTTGATGGAGGGCAGTCGGTACAGGGTTTTCAGACGTTGGGAGACAATTTCCCGGTGTGGAGAGAAGGTGTCGTAGGGGAGCGTTTCCCAGTCCGGGAACTGCAGGATTTCGATTCCGATGCTGTTCTGGGCACTGTTCTGAATATCCTCTGATGTCAGACCAAGAAAGAAGCGCAGCTCCCGTTGCAGGCGCTCCGCCTGTTCAGTATCCGTGGCAATAATCAGGGAGAGCCCCTGATGACGTCTGGCGATATCGGCCATTGCGCAAGCGCCGGCAGAACCGATCGCCTGACCCCATTGGCGCCTGTCACCGGCTCGGTCTGGCAGTGCAAAATCAGTGAGGATCATGGATATCCTGAGTGTCCATTGTGGAGAACAATAAAACTCAGGATTCTAAGACCCTCCGAGCGATTAGACCAGCGGCGATGATGGGCGATCACCGATGGTTCGTTGACCGCCCGCTATTTTGCTGTTGACCTGTCAATCAGGAAAACTACCCGGAGAATTGTCCGATGGGGGACTTTGTTCTCGATCATGGCATATCGCTTTCTGACTGCCGCACCTTGTTCTCACCATGATATTTATAGTGGGAGTTCGGTGCGTACTCGCTGGTTATCCAGCGGATCAGACTATTTTTTGCATTAGATGCGTTCTTGGTAAACCAGGGAAACCACCCGTAGAGCTGTTCGGTTGAGCTTTTTGTGTTCGATAATGACATATAGTCATCGTTTCCTTGCACCTTGCTCTCACCATGATACCGGCGGTGGGAGGGACCGAGTCCTGTGTACTGTTTGGTTATCCAACGGATCAGACTATCTTTTGTCTCATAAAGTGAGTCGTCTTTATCCATGAAGACGAGATAACCCAGCAAGGATATTGTTTTCCTGATCATGAGGGATATATCGTTCTGGAACTGTTCCATAGTGGGCATATCGTTCCATTGTACAGCCAGTGTAAGCATTGCCATGGCGGTCGCGGTGGAGGTCCCCATCACCCAAGGCGGAACATGTGGAATCTTGGAACCAAGGAATACTTTTCTGGGTTTGTAGAGTAGATATTGATTGAGCAGCATCACAGTGCCCGCTATGAATGTCGAAAACCAGTCCTCCGTGAGATGGATTGTCAGAAAAAGCGGCATGATGTGGTCGACATCGGCCAGCCCTGCGCCATACCAATGAGGCTTTGGGTAACCATTATAGTTCATTAATGCCATAAACATTAAGGAGTGGGATAGGCCGCGATATTTCTCAATGCTTAAAAAGGCAGTTGCGCCGTCAAGGCCTGCCTGGAAGTAACTTTCTTTCTGGTAGTTATTGTAGGCACAGGCCATCATGCCTGCGGGATGACATTTGAAGGTGGTACACTTATCAATAATGGTACTTGAAGCCTGAGCTGCCAATGCCAAAGTCAGACCGTATTGGGCGTACGAAAGCGCAGTAAATGGTTGGGCTTTATGGGTTTCAATATAGGAAAGAGAACCAGGAGTAGGATTTAGGTTTTCGATATACCCCGTTGCATAGTAATTACGAGAGAATAGGTTCAGCCAAACAGGGACGCTGATTAAAAAGTTGATAGGGATGCGATGGTTTGGGAACATTATGAACAGGTATTGCGTGAAGGGGATTATGAGGGACAGAGTCAGACCTGCCTGCCCTTTATCCTCCCCAGCATAATTGACCAGCGGCAAGTAAATGTAGTTGTAATAGTAAAACATCGCTTGAACGATTCTGATGAAATTGGTAAAGTTTTTCGGTTTTGGCTTGTCACTGAATTCATCCATCATCTGTTCGGCAGACGGCAATTTAGTACTGTAGAGATGCTCATAGAGATATTCGTATAAAATACCAGTCTGCTCTCGCGTAAGCTCGTCGGTTAGGAACTTGTTAAATTTCTGGTGGGTCAGTTGTTCCTGATACTGGAAGTAGTTGATGGGGGTCGGACTGGACTGTTGATCTGGTGTTGTCTCTCTGATTTGTTTGATGACCAGATGGTCACTTTCTTGATGTGTATAGTCATCTTCCGGACTCTCTTCCGGACTCTCTTCCGGACTCTCTTCCAGGCTCTCTTCCGGACTATGGTCGGTGGTAGAATAGTTATTTTTCAGAATCTTTTCCAGATCCAGACGGGTGATAGAATAGTTATTTTCCAGAATCTTTTCCAGATCCAGACGGGTGATAGGATGGTGATTTTTCGGACTTTGACCGGTGCTCAAATGTTCCTCTTCCCACTGGCCCGTACTCTCTTCAGTACTAACCGTATGACCGTTCAGCGTGAGTGATATAAAGCAAAAAACAGTAAGGCAAAACCTATATGTTCTGTTCTGCAAGGGGCTGCATTTGCCGGGAAAACTGTCTTTTATGAGGTCTTGTTTGTTTTTCAAGAGACTGGTTCTCTAGGTTGCATACATATTAGTATCTTTCCAATTCCGTATATTCCTTAATTCCGTATGGAATATTGGGTCCGTGATTATTATAATCGCCGGCTAGGTTTTCTCAGGATCCGCAATTTGGGCGATGGTTTCACATCCAAACCCTGTTGCGTATGACACGATCAGCCTGAGAACGTGTCATGTTTCCCAAGAAATACCAGCATTCTGCGGGAGCATTGGAACAACGTGAACACGGCGCAAAAATAGAACAATAGTTCGTTGTTTGCCAGTGACCAAAGATTTCCGTGAAACTCCTGCATCATCAGGTTGAGCAATATATATATGATCAAGATTAAACAGGGCCTGGAACTGCCGATCTCCGGATCGCCGCAGCAGCAGGTCATCGGTGATGGTCCACGGATTCGTTCTGTGGCTATTATCGGTCCTGACTATGTCGGCATGAAGCCGACTATGGCAGTGTCCGTGGGGGACCGTGTCCAAGCGGGTAACCTGTTGTTTACCGACAAAAAAACCGAAGGTGTCCGTTACACGGCACCTGCCAGTGGTGTCGTTTCTGCCATTCATCGTGGCGAGAAGCGTGTGCTGCAGTCTGTAGTGATCGATGTGGACGGTGATGACGCCGTCACTTTCGATAGCTTCACGGCTGAGCAGTTGCCAAGGCTGGAGCGTAGTAAGGTTCAGAATCAGCTGGTGGAATCCGGCCTCTGGACGGCTCTGCGTACCCGTCCTTTCAGCAAAGTGCCGGCGTTGGGCTGTGTGCCTCGCTCTATCTTTGTGACGGCGATGGATACCAACCCGCTGGCCGTCGACCCGGCCTTGGTGATTGCTGAACACCGTGAAGACTTCGCGCATGGTCTGACCATTCTCGATCGTCTGACCGATGGTCCCGTATACCTGTGCCAGGCTCCCGGAGCCAGTATTCCTGCCGGTAAAGCGAACGTAAGAGAGTTTGAGGGCCCTCACCCTGCCGGCCTGGCCGGTACCCATATCCACTTCCTGGATCCGGTTGGCGCCAACCGTACCGTGTGGAGTGTGGGTTATCAGGATGTGATCGCCATCGGTAAATTGTTCATCACCGGTCAGCTGTGGCTGGAACGGGTGATCTCTCTGGCGGGTCCCCAGGTGGAAGAGCCCCGTATCATCCGTACCCGTCTGGGTGCCAATCTGGATGAGCTGGTCGCTGGTGGCATGAAAGTGGGTGAGAACCGTGTGGTTTCCGGTTCCGTATTTGGTGGTCGTACCGCCCATGGCGCTTTTGCGTATCTGGGTCGTTACCACAACCAGGTGACCGTGCTGGAAGAGGGCCGCGAGCGTCAATTGCTGCACTACTTCAGCCCCGGTTTCAATCGTTTCTCGGTGATGCCGACTTACGTCTCCCACTTTATAAAAAAATTGTTCCCGTTCACCACCACCACCAGTGGCAGTGAGCGCGCCATGGTGCCCGTGGGCTCCTACGAAAAAGTGATGCCTCTGGACATCCTGCCCACCCAGCTGCTGCGCAGCCTGATTGTTGGCGATGTTGAAGTCGCGGTTCAGTTGGGTGCGTTGGAACTGGATGAAGACGATCTGGCCCTGTGTACTTTTGTTTGCCCTGGCAAATATGAGTACGGTCCGATTCTTCGTAATAACTTGACCCGAATCGAGCTGGAGGGATAACCCAAGTGCTGAGAAAGTTGTTAGACAGCCTGGCTCCTCATTTTGAGAAGGGCGGCAAGTTGAATGCGCTCTACCCTCTCTTTGAGGCGTTAGATACCGGGCTTTACAGTCCGGCAGATGTGACCCACACCACCTCCCATGTGCGAGATGGTCTTGACCTCAAACGCATCATGATCATCGTGTGGGCCTGTGCCTTCCCGGCGTTGATTTTTGGTATGTGGAACGTTGGCTATCAGGCCAACACCGCCATCGCTGCTGGTGGCATGGTACCGACCGACTGGCACAGCTGGTTCTTTATCGGTCACAACCCTGGCAATCTGTTCCATAACATGGTGTATGGTGCGGCCTACTTCCTGCCGGTTTATGCTGTCTCCTTTCTGGTCGGTGGCTTCTGGGAAGTGCTGTTCGCATCGGTGCGTAAGCACGAGATCAACGAAGGCTTCTTCGTCACCTCCATTCTGTTTGCTCTGATCGTTCCGCCCAGCATTCCGCTGTGGCAGGTCGCTCTGGGTATCAGCTTTGGTGTAGTGATCGGTAAGGAAGTGTTCGGCGGTACGGGCAAGAACTTCCTGAACCCGGCGCTGACGGGCCGTGCGTTCCTGTTCTTCGCCTATCCGGCACAGATCTCCGGTGACACCGTCTGGACCGCCGTTGACGGCTTCAGTGGCGCGACCGCCCTGAGCATGGCTCAGCAAGGTGGCGTAGAGGCGATCAAAGCGGGCGGTATCAGCTGGTTTGATGCCTTCTTCGGCGTTATGCAAGGCTCCATGGGTGAGACCTCTACCTTCTTCATTCTGCTGGGTGGTGCGGTGATGCTGGCGATGGGTATCGCCTCCTGGCGTATCGTGGCCGGTACCATTATCGGTATGATCTTGATGACTCTGGTCTTCAACATCGTTGGTTCCGACACTAACCCACTCTTCGCTCTGCCGTTCTGGTGGCATTTCGTTTTGGGTGGTTTTGCTTTCGGTCTGATCTTCATGACGACCGATCCGGTCTCCGCCTCCATGACCCACATGGGTCGCTGGTTCTACGGTGCCCTGATTGGTGTGATGGTGGTGCTGATCCGTGTGGCCAACCCTGCATACCCTGAAGGCATGATGCTGGCGATCCTGTTCGCCAACCTGTTCGCGCCCCTGATCGACCACTTTGTGGTTCAGGCTAACATCAAGCGTCGGGAGGCCCGCATCAATGGCTAACGATACCATTACCAAGACACTGGCGGTTACCGTTGGTCTGTCTCTGGTCTGTTCCATACTGGTCTCCTCTGCGGCCGTACTCCTGAAGCCTGTTCAGGATGACAACCAGAAGCTGGATCTACAGAAAAATATTTTGGCCATCTCCGGTCTGGTGAAGGAGCCTCAGGCGCTGTCCAGCGATCAGATTGCAGCCAGATTCAAGGAAGTCACACCGCAGCTGGTGGATATCAAAACCGGCAAGATTGTTGCTGATGTGAACGGTCTGGATGCTGAAAAATATGTTCAGCAGAACGCCGCCAAAGATCCCTCTCTGTCCCACACTCTGGAAGCCGGACAGGATATTGCTGGCATTAAGCGTCAGGCCAATGTCGCCAAGATCTACAAGGTTACCGAAAACGGTAAGCTCAAGACCCTGATTCTGCCGATTCACGGGCGTGGTCTCTGGTCCACGCTGTACGGCTATATCGCTCTGGAAGATGATCTCAAGACGGTATCCGGTTTTGGTTTCTACTCCCACGCCGAGACTCCTGGTCTGGGCGGTGAAGTGGATAATCCCACCTGGAAGGCCAGCTGGATTGGCAAGCAGGTGTTTGACGCCAACGATCAGTTGTCCATCAAGGTGATCAAGGGGGCTGTGACATCAGGTTCTGCCAATGCGGCTCACGAGATTGACGGTCTGGCGGGTGCCACTCTGACCAGTGTTGGCGTCAACAATCTTGTTCAGTTCTGGTTGGGCCAGGAAGGTTTTGGTCCTTTCCTCGCCAATCTGAAGAAGGGAGAGGCATAAGTATGAGTGCCATTAATACCAAAGAAATACTGATCACTCCGATCTTTAACAACAACCCGATCGCTCTGCAGATCCTCGGTATCTGTTCAGCGCTGGCGGTAACAACCAGCATGCAGACAGCACTGGTTATGACGCTGGCGGTTACTCTGGTAACGGCGTTTGCTAACCTGTTTGTCTCCCTGGTGCGTAACCATATTCCGGGCAGCATCCGGATCATCGTTCAGATGACCATTATTGCCTCTCTGGTTATTGTGGTTGACCAGCTGTTGAAAGCCTTTGCTTACGATATCAGCAAACAGTTGTCGGTATTCGTGGGTCTGATCATCACCAACTGTATCGTCATGGGTCGTGCTGAAGCCTTCGCCATGAAGAATCCTCCCAAGGAGTCTTTTCTGGACGGTATCGGTAACGGTCTGGGTTACGGTGCTATTCTGATGGCGGTCGCGTTCTTCCGTGAACTGCTGGGCGCTGGCAAGCTGTTCGGTATTGTGGTTTTCGAAACCGTCAACAACGGCGGCTGGTACAGTCCTAACGGTCTGATGCTGCTGGCTCCCAGTGCATTTTTCCTGATCGGCCTGCTGATCTGGGTTCTGCGTACCTGGAAGACGGACCAGGAAGAGGCTGCGGATCACAAGATGGCACCTCACACCAATATTGTGAAGGAGGCTCACTAAGATGGAGCACTATCTGAGCCTGTTCGTAAAGGCGGTATTTGTTGAGAACATGGCCCTGGCATTCTTCCTGGGCATGTGTACCTTCCTGGCGGTCTCCAAGAAGGTCCAGACCTCTTTT
>CAMRBW010000059.1 GCA_947040555.1 uncultured Oceanospirillales bacterium
ATTTGCTCAAAACGGTTGTCGATTTGCTCAAAACGGCTATCGATTTGCTTTAAACGGCTGTCGATTTGGTCAAACCGCTGGCGAGTTTCAATTTTGAAGTCAACTAGCGCCTTTTCGAGCCGGTTAAGACGTTCATTGGTTTCACTTTCGAGTGTGTAAACCTGCTCAAAATTCATAACGGCTCCCATAAAAGATGGAGTGACCAGAGTAGCAGAGAGGCGTAGTGTCGCCAGATAACACTCTGCGTCTATGCGGTGCAAGTGCTCCCAGCAAGCGCAGGAATGAGCCGAGTGGTGTCATGTGCTCATTGGTCCTACTCCTCATCCATCAGCGTCTTTCCAAATACTCCCACATGAAATCGTCAAGCCGAGACCGACATTCGTCTCGGCTTGACGAAAGTGATTGTCAGAATCAGAGGTCTAATGGCAAAGGCTGACCATTAGCGGTGGTGACGCCATTAGTCATGGACAAATTTGCCGTGTATTTGTCGTTTTGTAGGATGATCATCTTTTCAGCAGTCAGCATCTCTATCATCAGGTCGCCCATATTCTGGGCAATAGCTTCAGGTACAGTATCCACCATCTGACCTGTAGCTACCTGTGCTGCCATTTTTTCAGCCAGCATTTTGTCGGCTTCGGCATAGGCGTCAATGTTTAGATTTTCGAGCAGAAAAACGGGAGAGTTTAGCTGTACGTCACTGACATCATAATTGGCAAGTTTCAGATTCACCCGGCTGCTAAAGGTGCCTTCTGGAAGAGTAAATGTGGCTTTGGTAACCTCTATCTCCGGTTTGCTGGCCAGCAGTTTGTCCAGATGTTGCTCAAATATTGCCGGCGCTTCCAGACCGACAAGCGCCATATCTCCGTGCTTATAAAACAGTTCCTCAAGTGCTTTGGTGTAAGCCCTGTTAAAGGCGATACTGTAATTATTGATGGAGAGTTCCAGTTCTGTATCGGTCAGCAGCGTCTGTGGCGTTTGTAGCCGGTTGGCACTGTATCGGATCGTCAGGTCTGCCGCGCTGGCCTGTTCATTCAACTCGGTACTGGCAAAGATTTCCAGACCATCAGCCACAAACAGATCGCCGATTTTTAAATCGTCTACGGTCATTGAGTAGTCGCCCGGCAGCAGCTCGTTACCCTCTGGCAGGGCGCCGTTCACCGAAACGGTTAACCCTGTCAGGGAGGCAGGTACAGGAATGTCGATATGCTCTGCAGTCAGGGACTCTACCCGTCCCCGATAATCCAGATGATTACCATCCAGCGAGCCTTGGGACTGATAGCCGTTAAACTCTACTTTGAATTCATGATTGCTGAAGGCGAGGGCGGGGATAGACTCAGAGAATTTGATAGTACCAAGCAGATTGACATGCCCATCCATGCGGTAAACAGACTGGCCGGAAAGCCCCAGTGATGCGCCAAGCTCTTCCGTATTGATAATTTCACTGTTCCAGCCAGCCCATCCCAGCTGAATACCGTCGTTTAAAATAACCGGCCCATGCGTGATAGACACCTTGGACTGAACGTTAAGGACAACGGGTTCAGCATCGGCTGCTACCTCAATCGTCATGCGGGTATTCAGAACCGCTTCTGCTCCAAACCAGCCTTTTTTATAGCTCTCCCAGCTCAGTTGTATTTCGGGTGTTTGCAGGCTGTCTATCAGGCTATCCAATCGGTTTTTGGTATAAGTACCAACAATACCGGGCGCTGCGAAAACGCCAGCCAAAATTACCGCAGAGGCTGTTGCTGTAACCACTTTTTTCATGCTGTTCAATCCTGGAACGAAAGTATTTTTTGTTGCTGTGAGGTCCAGCCAAGGGGGTATTGTCCTTAAATATCCTCGACAGGAAAAGATGGCGCGGCAATTAAGATATCATAGTCGTATGTTGTTGAGGTTATGTCTGGTAACTGCACCAATACCAATACCAATACCAGCACCAGCACCAGCACCAGCACACAAAACAGACTTTTCGGTCACCTTAAAAAACATCAGTAGTGCTTGGGTAGCGCGATAGGAAAAAATTTCTTATAGCGGAAATGCCTGAAAAAACGACAGTTTATATGCCTTGCTGGTTACACGTAGAAATACTTATATTTTTGCAGTCGATAGCGGGGGGGCAGCTCCGGGGTATGCAATCACTTACAAGCCTCTTAACTTCCCGTTGCCTTATTTTTTTTAGACTGAAAAGTCAATATTGCGGAGATACGGCAATGTCCCTAATATCTGCCATCGAAAACCACATATAGTGGTTGTCTTTTTTATAGCCACAATATGTGGGTATGCAGGATGTGGGTATGCAGGATATAAGCATGCAGGCGCCATAAACGTCTCTAACCATCTATCAGACACCATTATCAGACATCATCACGGAGTGAAAAAATGACCGATATCATCAAACGGGATGGCTCGTGCCAGTCTTTTGATATTCATAGAATTATCAAGGCTGTGACCTGTGCGATGAATGATGCTGGTCTTCGCGACGATGACTTTGTCGGCACCCTTGCTGAAGTGGTTCGCCATACCTTTGCAGGGAAAGCGACTGTGGATATCTATGATCTGCAGGCAAAGGTTGAAAATCTGCTGATGCGCAGCCGTTACAAAAATGCGGCTCGTTGCTATATCGAATTTCGGCGTACCCGGGATATCGAACGGGATTCTCGTAACTCGTTGAACCGGGAGATTCTTGGCATCATCAACCAGGATAATGAGCAAATCCTGAATGAGAATGCCAACAAAGACAGCAAGATCATTCCGACTCAGCGTGATCTGCTGGCCGGTGTCGTTGCCCGTCACTATGCACGACAGCATATTCTGCCTTCACATGTTCGCGAAGCACACGACCGTGGTGATATACATTATCACGATCTGGATTACGCACCTTTTTTCCCGATGTTCAACTGTATGCTGATCGATGTGGAAGGCATGCTGCTCAATGGTTTCAAAATGGGCAATGCGGAGATTGAAACCCCTAAATCCATTTTGACTGCGACCGCTATTACCGCCCAGATTATCGCTCAGGTTTCCAGCCATATTTATGGTGGCACAAGCATCAACGAGATCGATCGTATCCATGGGCCTTATGTAGGTAAAACCTTCGATAAACATTTAGCTGAAGGTTTGCGCTGGATTGGCGATGAAGAGAAAGCCAAAGCGTACGCCATGGAGCGCACCGAGAAGGACTGTTTCGACGCCTATCAAGCCTTGGAATACGAAATTAATACGTTGCACACCGCCAACGGACAGACACCCTTTGTCACTTTTGGCTTTGGCCTCGGTACGAGCTGGGAAGAGCGTCTGGTGCAGACTTCCATTCTTAAAAACCGTATCCGTGGTCTGGGCAAAAACCGTAAGACACCTGTTTTCCCGAAGTTGGTGTTCGCTATCCGTAAAGGCGTGAATTTTAGCAAGGATGATCCCAACTACGATGTAAAGCAGCTGGCACTGGAGTGTGCCAGTAAACGCATGTATCCGGATATCCTGAACTACGACAAGCTTGTCGAGGTGACAGGTAGCTTCAAGACACCGATGGGCTGTCGTTCATTCCTTGGCCCTTACGAAGAAAATGGCAAGCTGATCCACGATGGCCGCAATAATCTTGGTGTTATCTCCCTGAACCTTCCCCGCATTGCGCTGGAAAGTAACGGCGACGAGCAGTATTTTTATAAACTACTCGAACAGCGCCTGTCGGTTGCCAAAGATGCGCTGATGAGCCGTATTCACCGGCTGGATAATGTCCGCGCCAGTGTTGCCCCTATTCTCTACACCGAGGGAGCCTGTGGTGTAAGACTGAAGCCGAATGATAAGGTCAGTGAGATCTTTAAAAATGGTCGGGCTAGCATCTCGCTCGGTTATATCGGTATTCATGAAACGATCAACGCACTCTACGGCTGTGATTACAGCTCCGATACTGAAGGCCAACACATATACGACAGTGAGAAGTTACGTCAGAAAGGCATCGCCCTTGTTGAACGTCTACGTGACGCTGTTGAGCAGTGGAAGAGAGAGACTGGCTACGGCTTCAGCCTCTACTCCACACCAAGTGAAAGCTTGTGTGACCGGTTCTGTCGATTGGATGAAAAAGAGTTTGGTATTGTTCCCGGTGTGACAGACAAGGGCTATTACACCAACTCCTTCCACCTGGATGTAGAGAAAAAGGTAACACCGTACGATAAGGTCGATTTTGAGATGGACTACCCACCCCGTGCTACCGGTGGTTTCATCTGCTACGGTGAATTTCCGAACATGCAGCATAATCTCAAGGCCCTGGAAAATGTTTGGGATTACACCTACGACAAGGTTCCTTATTACGGCACCAATACTCCCATAGACAGTTGCTACAAGTGTGGTTATGAGGGTGAGTTCGCTGCCACTGCCCGCGGTTTTGAGTGCCCCTCCTGCCAGAACAGGGACTCCACCAAAATGTCCGTCACCCGTCGTGTGTGTGGTTATCTGGGGCAGCCTAACAGTCGGCCATTTATCAAGGGCAAGCAGGAAGAGGTGACCCGTCGGGTCAAGCATCTTTAATGTGATGAATCACCAATGAACTATCTCCAATGAACTATCACCAATATTACCCCGTTGATGTCGTCAACGGGGAGGGTACGCGATGTGTGCTGTTCGTCAGTGGTTGTGAACACAAATGTGTCGGTTGCCACAACGCCAGTACCATCAAGCCAGACTCTGGTCACCCCTACACGGAGGAGCTGGAGCAGCAGATTCTTCGGGATCTGGGCGATACCCGCATCTATCGGGATGGGCTCTCACTTTCCGGTGGCGATCCTCTCTATCCCGGCAATCTCAACGACATTGGTCGTTTGGTGCGCAGGGTAAAAGAGTGCTATCCAGACAAGAACATCTGGATGTGGACAGGATACACGCTTGAAAATCTGACCGATGCCCAACGGGATGTTGTTCGCTATGTCGATGTGTTGGTCGATGGCCCTTACATTCAGGCAGAGCGTGATATGACTCAGCCATGGATGGGTAGCCGTAATCAGAGAATTCTGCGGCGTTCATCGGGTGATCTGTTTGAGTGATGGATGAGGTTTTGAAGGGGCAGGTGTTATACTCGCCGCCCTTTCTGTATGTGGTTCCTCAGAGTTTTAGCTGTTATGTCTTATTCATCCCGTTTTGGTGGTATCCAGCGTCTGTATGGTC
This sequence comes from uncultured Oceanospirillales bacterium, assembly GCA_947040555.1. Lineage (GTDB taxonomy): Bacteria > Pseudomonadota > Gammaproteobacteria > Pseudomonadales > Endozoicomonadaceae > Sansalvadorimonas. The sequence continues at coordinate 5,155 of CAMRBW010000059.1, forward strand.
AGCCGGTCAGTGAGATGCTGCGCAGTGCCCATATTTGCGTTATCGGTATTGGAGGTGTTGGTTCCTGGGCCGCAGAGGCTCTTGCTCGAACAGGAATCGGTGCGGTGACGCTTATTGATCTGGATGATATTTGTATCACCAACACCAATCGTCAGCTTCATGCCTTGCAAGAGAGTATTGGCAAATCCAAGGTTGAGGTTATGGCTGAGCGGATGCGCGCCATTAATCCAGAGATAACCGTTCACACCATTGAAGACTTTGTCACCGAAGATAACGTGGCGGAGTACATCGGCAAGCATTTCGATTATGTTCTGGATGCCATTGACGCCTTTCGAGTCAAAGCCGCTATCATTTCCTATTGCAAACGCCAGAAAATTCCTGTGATTACCGTGGGTGGAGCTGGTGGTCTGGTTGACCCACTGAAAATTCGTGTGGCAGATTTAACAAAAACATTTCAAGACCCTCTGGCCAAAAAGGTGAAGGAGTATCTTCGGTATCGGTATAATTTTTCTAAAAATACCAAGCGTCGTTTTGCTGTTGAGTGTGTGTTTTCTGAGGAGGCGGCACGCTACCCGCAGCCTGACGGCAGTGTGTGTGATAAGAAGCCCGGCGAGGGGGCGTCTATGAAAATGGATTGTTCCAGCGGCTTTGGAGCCGCTACCATGATTACAGCAACGTTTGGATTTGTTGCCGTATCCCGAATCATTGAGAAATTGACTTTAAAGAGGGAGCGTCAGCCCGCTTGAACCTCGGCAGTGCTGTTAATGGGCAACGCTGAGGGACAACAGGGTGCGTTCTCAAGCCGGTGGGGAATGACCGGCTTTAATCATAACAACCAGCTCAGCTGGGAGATTTATATGGAAAGCAAAAAAGTGATCGCCAGTATCATAAATCTTTACCGTGACCATGGTGATATGCCGTATGTCGGGGGGATCAGCTTGCTCGAACATGCTCTGCAGTCGGCAGAACTGGCGACTACAGAGGGTCGTGATGATGAGGTGATTGTGGCTGCCTTTCTGCACGACATTGGGCACCTTATTGCCCATAAGGACGGAGAGCCTCTGGACGACATTGAGACAATGAATCATGACTGTCTGGGTGCCGATTATCTGTTGGGACTGGGCTTTCCTGCTCGTGTGATTAACCTGGTGGCCAATCATGTTGAGGCAAAGCGCTATCTGTGTGCTATTGAACCGGGTCATTACGAGCAGCTCTCTGAGGCAAGCAAGGAGGCTCTGCACTGGCAAGGCGGAGTGATGAGCATGGATGAGGTTGTGGAATTCAGCTGCAGAAAAGATCTTGAGGATATACTGGCTCTGCGCTGTTTTGATGAGGCAGCCAGAAAAAAGTGGGAAGTGAAGGGGGGGCTCGATGAGATGGAGACACTCCTGACTCAGGTTTTTGAACGGCAGGCTGAGTTGGTCTGAATCCCTCGGACCCGCTGTGGTTTAGCACTGGGAGAGTGTTTGTTTGCGGATCAAACACTCCCGAAAAAGATATGCGCAGTATGATCCAGATAATAAGCTGGAAAAGTTGATTCTATTCGTCATTCGTTATTTGCTGAACGCATACCCTTGTGGAACAATGCGGGTAATAGATTTTGCTAGGGCAACCACGTGATTGATTCTGATGGATTCCGGCCCAATGTTGGCATCATTCTCGCTAATCAGCTAGGACAGGTGCTTTGGGCCAAGCGGATCGGGCAGGATGCGTGGCAGTTTCCCCAGGGGGGTATAAACGGTGATGAGTCACCGGAAGAGGCCATGTTCAGGGAGCTTTATGAAGAGGTGGGACTGGAACCGGAAGATGTCAGGATAGTTGCCTGCACCCGGGGCTGGTTGCGCTACAGGCTTCCTCGACGACTGGTTAGAAGAGACAGTCGTCCACTGTGCATCGGGCAGAAGCAGAAGTGGTTTTTACTGCAGCTGATTAGCAGCGATGATCGAGTGCGTGTGAATCTTTCGGCTACACCGGAATTTGATGGCTGGCGCTGGGTCAGTTATTGGTTCCCGGTGGGACAGGTTGTCACTTTTAAGCGAGATGTCTATCGTCGGGCAATGAAAGAACTTGCTCCCCGGTTGTTGCAGCTCAAAGATAGAGAATCGTGCTGCAAATCAATAGAACGATGATGTCAAGAGCCAGTAAGCTCAGATGTGGAGTCATCGGTTGAAACAAGATGTTTTTGAAACAGGATTGTTTTTGAAACAGGGTGTTTTTGAAACAGGGAGTCCGAACAGAGGGTAGGCAGAATATGCTGAGCACACTAAGAAGAATTGTCCAGGAGGTGAGTGCTGCCAGAGATCTTCAGGCGGCTCTGGATGTCATTGTTCGCAGTGTCAGCGTAGCGATGTGTGTCGAGGTCTGTTCCGTATACCTGTACGATGAGGATACTGGTTGTTATACCCTGATGGCCTCCGAAGGTCTGAATTCCCAGGCTGTCGGTCGAGTCACTCTGAGCCGTGCCGAAGGGCTTGTGGGGCAGATTGGTCTTCGGGAAGAGCCTATCAATCTGGAGGATGCTGCTTCTCATTCTGGATTTTTTTATCTGAAAGAGACCGAGGAAGAGCGTTATTGCTCCTTTCTCGGTGTTCCTATTATCCACCACCGCAAGCTGCTCGGGGTACTGGTTATCCAGCGTGCCGAGCAGCGTCGTTTTGATGAGAGTGACGAGTCATTTCTGGTCACCATGTCAGCACAGCTGGCCGGGGTGATTGCCCACGCAGAAGCAACGGGCTCATTGCACTTTCCCGGTTCCGTCCATAAGCCTCGACAGCCCTTGTTTTCTGGTGTTGCCGGATCTCCCGGTATTGCGATTGGTACAGCCGTGGTATTAGCGCCTGCTGCGGATATCAATGTTGTTGCTGACCGGAATATTGATGATGTTACCCTTGAGCTGGCCCTGTTTCGGGAAGCGCTTGCCAGTGTCCGTGAGAGTATGCAGGACACAGCGGAAAAGCTGTCCGGACAGATCCCGCCCGAGGAACAAGCGCTCTTTGACGTCTATCTGAGAATGCTGGACGACAAAGCTCTTGGTGGGGAGATCGAAGCCCTGATTTTTCAAGGGCAGTGGGCTCAGGGCGCGCTGAAACAGGTTATTCTCGAACATATCGTCCTCTTTGAAAAAATGGATGATCCCTATTTGAGAGAGCGGGCAGTTGATGTTCGTGATCTTGGACAGAGGGTGCTGGCGGCGTTGCAGCAGCAACAGAAGTCAGAAGTCGTCTGGCCAGATAACGCCATCGTCATCAGTGAAGAGCTGACACCTGCCGTTCTGGGTGAAATTCCCAGGGATAAACTGATTGGTCTGGTCTCCATCCGGGGCTCGGGTAACTCCCATGTGGCTATTCTGGCCAGAGCCATGAGTATTCCAACGGTGATGGGAGCCGTTGATCTGCCATGGGAGCATATTGAAAACCATGAGCTAATTGTTGATGGCAACCTTGGTCGTGTTTATGCCTCTCCTGGGTCGGAACTTGTGGAGCAGTATCGCAATCTGGTGAATGAAGAAGAGATCTTTGGCAAGGGGCTGGAGAGTCTGCGGGATGAGCCGTGTATCACACCCGATAATTACCGCCTGTCGCTGTGGGTCAATACCGGTTTGATGGCGGACACTGTTCGCTCACTGGAACATGGCGCTGAAGGGGTTGGGCTGTACCGTACCGAAGTGCCGTTTATTATTCGTGACCGCTTTCCCAGTGAAAAAGAGCAGGAAGATATTTACCGGGAGCAACTGACCAGCTTTGCTCCCCGGCCCGTGACGATTCGAACGCTGGATATTGGCGGCGATAAATCACTCAGCTACTTTCCTATTGAGGAAGAAAATCCCTTTCTCGGCTGGCGGGGGATTCGGGTCACCCTCGATCATCCCGAAATATTTCTGGTGCAGATTCGGGCCATGCTCAAGGCGAGCGAAGGGCTGAATAATATGCGCATCATGCTGCCGATGGTTACGGGGGTGCCCGAGGTTGAGGAGGCGCTCTATCTTATCCATCGCGCCTACCATGAAGTGCTTAGCGAAGGTGCGAATATTCAGATGCCGCCTATCGGTGTGATGATTGAAGTGCCCGCGGCCATCTATCAGGCGAGGGATATCGCCCGTCGGGTTGATTTTCTTTCCGTCGGCAGTAATGATCTGACCCAATATATTCTGGCCGTTGACCGTAACAATCCGCGGGTGGCCGATCTCTACCAGCCCTTCCACCCGGCCGTGCTGCAGGCCTTGCGGAAAGTGGTGGTGGATGCCCATGGCGAAGGCAAGCCGGTCTCCATTTGTGGTGAGATGGCTGGCGATCCCGCGGCTGCTGTTCTGTTAATGGCGATGGGTTTTGATGTGCTCTCGATGAATGCTACCAACCTCTCCCGGGTGAAGTGGACGCTGCGAAATATCTCCCTGAAGCATGCTCGTCAGCTCCTTGATGAGGTGCTGGAAATGGATAACCCCAGAGTGATACGCAGCGCCGTAGAGCTCGAACTGCGTCACCGTGGTCTGGACAAAGTATTGGGCTGTCGCTCCCAGGTCAACCGCCTGTAATTCCCATATTTCAAGCCTATTGTGCGCGAAAATATTGCCAGATAATGGCGTTGTATTCAGACTTTGTTCGGGATGTGTTGTGAGCAGACTCGGTAAGTTATCTCGCCTGCCTGTGGCTTTCTTTTGACCGGAACCGTTTGACAGGAACCGTTTGACAGGAACCGTTTGACAGGAGTCGTTTGACCCGAATGCCGGATAGTTTTTATCCGGCGGGTTCCCCTCTGCGGTCATGTTGACCGCATCAGAAAATCCGTCGGCAGTTGCAGAGACCGATCTGTGACCGACTGTGGTGCGCCATGAACATCATAATGCTGTTCGTGCCAGTGCAACGTTCCCTCCCTGTTCAGAATCAGAGCTGTGCTGTTACGAGTGCCGTAAATCGGTGATTGAATAAAACAGGTACTCAGCAGCCGCTCTCTCTCCAGCCCGATGCCGGTGTCCGGCAGCTGATCGTCGCCGGGGCGCTGTTGGTCATGGAGAATATCGATCAGCGCTGGTGGATGGGTCGGTATTGCCTCCCTGTTTTTTTCCAGCAAAGCTTTCAGACGCTGCACCTTTGGCCAGGGAGTATCGAGCAGGCCATTGCTCAGACCGTAGAGACCGGGCTTGAGCTTCCTGATAAGCCGCTCCCGGTTTGAGAAGTACCAAAGCCCAGTGTTGTCTGCCAGCAGCAGGTTGAAACCGGCGTACAGATCCTGATGATTTTGAACCTCAAGCAGGTAGTCCTGGGCTGACCTGTCGCCCTGCAAAAAATGGCTAACCAGCTCGCCACGGCTACGTTCACCAGAGCTATTCGGCTCCCGATAGTTCGTGATGGCTGCCAGCTTGCCATTCCGGTTAACAGCCAGCCATGAGCCTCCGGCTTGCAGGTCCAGTCCACCAAAAATCCCGGACATTTGCCCCCAGTCAGGATTTTGCTCCCAGAAGTGAGCCTCACGGGCGGGACGCTGGTAGAATTCGTCGCGGTTGGCGATCAATATCAGTGGATAATGGCTATCAGGGTTCCAGTTCAGGGCGATCAGGCACATCGGCAACTCTTCCATGGTGGCTGGTGGTTATTGGTATACGTTACCCGAGCTGTTTAAATAGTTCATCAGATCAGGTCGCCCATCAGACGCTATTATTCGAATCAAAAGGTGTAATCAGTGGAATTCATCGCGTATCTGGTCACGGGCATAGTCGCAGGAAGTATGGCCGGACTTTTTGGGGTTGGGGGTGGAATTATTGTCGTTCCCTCACTAATACTGACCTTCACATTAATGGGGCTGCCGGAGGCACTTGTCACCCATCTGGCGATCGGGACTTCACTGGCCTGCATGGTTTTTACCGCCTTGTCATCGACCCTGAGCCATAACAAAAATAAAGGTGTGGACTGGAGAAGCCTCTGCGTTCTGGCCCCGGCACTGATGTTGGGTAGCTGGTTTGGCGTTGAGATGGCTGTCTCTCTCAGCGGGTCGGTCTTGCAGAAAGTGCTTGGCACTGGATTGATTCTGATGGGAGTCAACATGTTTTTTGGCAAGATCAAACCCGTCAGCGATCTGCCCTTTAACCCCTCGCCCTGGATATTGGCGGGTGGCGGCACGGCTATTGGGTTTGCGTCATCTATTTTCGGCATTGGCGGCGGGGTGATGACCATCCCTTTTCTCACCCGTCTTGGTCAGGATATGCGACGCTGTATCGGAACCTCTGCCGCCTGTAGCCTGGCCATTGCCCTGATCGGCGCTTCGGCCAATATTCTGCTGGGGGGTGGGGTGTTTGAACTGCCTGAACACAGCACCGGTCTGGTATACTGGCCTGCATTTTTCGGTATAGTCATCATGAGTATTCCCTTCGCCCGGCTGGGGGCACGCCTGGCTCAAAGGCTGTCGGCAGAGAAGCTGAAAAAGCTGTTTGCCTGCATGCTGCTGGCGGTGGGATCCAAATTTATTTTTCTCAGTTAATGATCCATAGGCACAAGTTTGATTCAGTATCCTGCTATAAACCCTATTGCTCTTGACCTCGGCCCGATACAGATCCATTGGTATGGGGTGATGTATCTGCTCGCTTTTGCCGGAGCCTGGTTGCTTGGCCGACAGCGGTGTCGCAGCTCTAATGGACTGTGGCATGAAGATCAGCTGGCAGACATAGTCTTCTATGGTGCCATAGGGGTCGTGCTCGGTGGTCGCTTTGGTTATGTCCTGTTCTATAACTTTGACAACTTCCTGCAAAATCCACTCTGGCTGTTCCGTGTCGATCAGGGGGGAATGTCCTTCCATGGTGGTATGTTGGGTGTGCTGGTGGCTATGCTTTTCTATAGTCGCAAGCTCAACAAATCCTTCTTCCAGATGACCGACTTTATTGCCCCGCTGGTGCCGTTTGGTCTGGGTGCCGGACGCATTGGTAACTTTATTGGCAGTGAACTCTGGGGTCGCGCCAGTGATGCACCCTGGGCGATGGTATTCCCGAATGATCCGCTACAGTTGGCACGCCACCCTTCACAGCTCTACCAGTTCTTTATTGAAGGTATCGTGATATTTACCGTGCTCTGGCTGTTTTCGATGAAAACCCGTCCGCGCATGGCTGTATCCGGTCTGTTTCTGATTTTGTACGCTTGTGGTCGTATTATTGCCGAGTTCTTCCGCCAGCCCGACTCCCAGCTGGGCTTTATCGCCTGGGACTGGCTGACGATGGGGCAGCTGCTCAGTTTGCCGATGGTCGTCGCCGGTGTTGGGCTTATGGCATATGGCTACAAACGTTATCCGTTGGTTGATGGCATGAATGTTGACGATAAACAATCACTCGAGGACGCAAAACAACAATGAAACAGTATCTGGAGTTGATGCGTCATGTGAAAGAGCATGGCGTCTATAAAGATGACCGCACTGGCACCGGCACATACAGCGTGTTTGGTTACCAGATGCGCTTCAATCTGGCCGAGGGCTTCCCGCTGGTGACCACCAAAAAGTGTCATCTGCGTTCCATTATTCATGAGCTGCTGTGGTTCCTGAAAGGGGAGACCAATATCGGTTACCTGAAGGAGAACGGCGTCTCTATCTGGGATGGGTGGGCGACAGCTGACGGCGAACTTGGCCCGGTGTACGGTAAGCAGTGGCGCAGCTGGGAAGGGCCGAATGGCGAGGTGATTGACCAGATTTCAGACCTGATCAAAGAGATCAAAACCAATCCGGACTCTCGTCGTCTGGTGGTCTCCGCCTGGAACCCGACCGTGCTGCCCGATATTGCCATGAGTCCTCGTGATAATGCGGCTCATGGTCGTCAGGCGCTGCCGCCCTGCCACTGTCTGTTCCAGTTCTATGTGCTGGATGGCAAGCTCTCCTGCCAGCTCTACCAGCGCAGTGCGGATATCTTCCTTGGGGTGCCGTTTAATATCGCCAGTTATGCCCTGCTGACCATGATGATTGCTCAGGTGTGTGATCTGGAGGTGGGGGATTTTGTCCATACCTTTGGTGATGCTCATCTTTACGCTAATCATAGTGAGCAGGTGGAGGAGCAGCTCTCTCGAGAGCCGCTGCCCCTGCCTCAGGTAAAACTTAATCCTGCCATCAGCAACCTGTTCGACTTCACTATTGATGATTTCGAACTGGTTAACTATCAAGCCCATCCCCATATCAAGGCGCCGGTGGCGGTCTGATTCAGGCTCTGGTCTTTTAAGCGACAGTGGGCTGAGGCTGTTTTCTCTCGGCCCACTGGGTCACTACCATTCCCGCAAGAATCAGCGCCATGCCAGGGTAGACTGTCGGATGAATAGTCTCCCCAAGCACCGTCCCAATCAATAGGATGGAGCAGACCGGCGACAGAAACACCAGACTGGAGACCTGAGACGTATGTTTTGCGGTCTTCAGTGCCTTTAGCCATAACATCGATGTTATGCCCATCTCAAACAGCCCCACATAAGCGGCTCCGGCGACTGCGCCCCAGGTGAGTGTTGGCAGCTCTCCATGAATAACATTCAGAACCAGCAGCAGCGGCACGCTACAGAGTGTGCAGCAGAGCAGGCTGACGATAGGGTCTTCCTTGTTACCGGTGTTCAGAATCCAGTAGAGACACCATAAAACGGCAGAGAACAGAATCAGGCCGAGCCCGATGGGATCAACGGTATCCAATCCATCCAGACGACCACGGGTAGCAATAAGGGTGACGCCGGCATAGCCAATGGCACAGCCCAGCACCTGCCAGCGCGTGAGAGCCTGTTTCAGAATAGGCGCGGCCAGCAGAGGCAGTAGCACTGCCCAGCTGTAGTTGACTGGGGCCGCTATCTGGGCAGGAAGCCGATCATAACCGGCAAACAGCGCAAGGTAATAGGCGGCAGGGTTGATGGCTCCCAGTGCCAGGTAAAAGGCAGGTCTGTTACGAATGGCTGAAACCACATGGGACAAATGCCCTTTAGCGGATACACCGAGCAAAAGCACCAGCAGGGAGACGAAGGAGGCACCCGTCACCAGCTGAAGTGGACTGAGAATACCAAGGGATATTTTGAAAGCAGTGGCCACGGTTGACCACAGCAGTACGGTACAGAGCCCGTAAATGAGAGCGAGTTTTTGGTTTGTCATTTGGCTATTTGCGGGATTACCGATCGGATAATTATTTGAAAAGGTGGATTGTTCCCACGTTTTGTATTTTTTTGCAATGGTTGGCTGTTCTGACAAGCTGGTTAATCGTTGTGAACGAACAGTCACGAAACTTGTCGGATGATTATGTGTTTATCAACCGAGAGGAGGTTTGTCAATGGAACCGATTAATAATATGGCCCTGACAAAGCTGCGTGAAAATGACCCTTTTTCAGGCAGGTTTAGTGTATTGGGGTCTGTACCAAATAAGGAAAATTCATTCTTTGGATGGGGACGTAAGGTGGCGGTAGTTAGGGAAGCAGCAGAACAGAATTTACCAACATTATCACATGATGAACCGACATCCGCAGGCTCTGAATCGGATGGTGGTAAATTTTCCGGTGCGGCTCCCCTTAGTTTAGTTGATAAGGAATGTTTTTCTAAACAATTGGAAAAAAATGTTGCTGACAAGCCATTTCCTGCAAACGGCAAATGGGATAGCTACGGAATGACAGGATACTCCTGTTTCGTAATGTTTGTTAAGGGGAGTACGGGGCAGTCTCTTGTATTACGGGGAGCCAAAAAACAGGAGGAAAAACTACAAGATAGTTTGAAGAGAGAAAGCGAACTGCACCAGAAGTTCAAGCATGAAAACATAGTTAAATTCTTTTGTTGCTTTCATGACGATAAGTTTGGACTGGTACAGGTTATAGAGCGCCTGACGACTGATCTTTCTGTGTACATGCACGAAAACGATTATGGACTGGTCGAAGTACAAGAGTGGATGCGGCAGGGGGCCTCGGGCTTGAATTACCTCCATGAAGAAGGGATCGTCCATGGAGATGTCAAGGCTGAAAATCTACTTGTTACGCGAAATAGTGACGGGCAATACCGTATTGCATGGGCTGATTTTGGTAGAAGCGGTAAGGTTGGAGAGACACGCGAGTATCCATGGAACACTGCTCACAATGCACCAGAGCACTCCGCTTTTTGGTTCGGATATGATTTGTATTGTGATGAATTGGCGAGTGTGAAATTTAAAATAATTAGTGAAAGAACTCTTGAGGGTGATGTCTGGTCTTTTGGCTTTATGGAACGCTTTATGATGTCTAAAGACCGCGAGGAAAAAAAAGAAGTTGCCCGTTTTCTCACAGATACAGCTTGGCCTGTTTACGAGGTGCCTGCATGGTCGGATCTCTCTGTTTTGGAAGGTTTTTATCTGATGTTTTGGTCTTGTAAACTCTTGTTCACCAAACCAGAAATTGATCGGCTAATAGATAAATTGATTATATGGACAGAGGCAGAGGCAGAGGCAGAGGCAGAGGAAAAAAAACAATTTTGTCGACTCGAGGACACGCCGACGGCACGCTTAGAAGCGCAGACTTTTTTATTAAAGGCGCAGCGTAAAATGGCAGTGCTACCTGAGCAGAGACCTACAATGGGTGAAGTGCTAGCAGAGTACTCTGCTGTCAGGGCTTACGCATCAAATAAGCACTATAGAACTTAATAATTCCTCAAGCTTTTCGTTGTCCCAACCAGCAGCTAACCGTTTAAGTTTTATACTGTCGTTGGTTTCCGTGTCCTGAGTGTGGATATTCAGTGCCATCCGGTTAAGGATGGATAAGTTTTCAATGGCGCAATTATTGGTGGTTTGATTTTTATCTTCACCAAAAGCAACATCAAGCCTCCAGTGAAGTTTGTTCTCCACTTCCCAGTGTTTACGGGCAATGTCCAGTACTTCTGCGGCACTGAGCTGTTTGCTCATGATGTAGTAATGTACTTCCGTAGTGACTTTATTACCGATTTGTCGATCACGCTGTATCATGGCAACTTGTTGCAACCCTTCCCACTTTTCAGCTTCCGTGATTTCAGAGAGGTCTTCCATAACCCAAGCCATACGCCGCTCAGTCCGGCCATGTCCTTTATCGAGCGTTTCTGAATAATTGAAACAAAGAGTCTGCTCCGGATGCCATTCGCATTGTTGTTCAGCTACTTTTTCAATCTGCTTGTGAAGGTTCTCCTGGTTGCCCTTAACTGGAAGCAGATAATCACCGCCCTGTTCGATGCAGACTTTAACAATCTCTCTTTGACAGTTGAGAGCGTCTGCAGTGATAAAGCAACCTTTCAGGTACATAGACCTCAACAGTTCAGGAACGGCAGTGATTTCATTGGATTTTTCATCAACCTTTCGTTGACAGAGAACCATTCCTGCGCGGGTACTCCACGCGCTTACCATATGAATGGCCTTTTTGGATTTACTTCTTGAGCCTCGGAGACACTTTCCATCAATGGGGATAACATCCAGCCCATCGCCGGAAAAGTTTCTGAAAGTATCGGAAATCCATCGTGTAAAGCACTCTTGAAAGGTAGTCGGATCGAGTAGGCAAAAAGTTCGGTAGAAAGTGTCATGGGATGGAATCCCGTTAGGGAGTTCCAGAAAAGTAGACAACCAGCCTTTTTTCTTACGGCCAAACTTTGCCATACCTTCCCAAGTCTCAACGCCACAGAGGACAGCGCATATGGCGATAATGAGGATATCAATAAAGTTATGTAAGCACATTCCCTCACAGCGGGGTTCCGGTACAGCATCGATATAGGTAACCAGTGTATTCTGTTGTAGAGCTTTCATAGCGAACATCTCAGAACCGATACACTATCTAAGCGACAGACGTTGTATTTTTCAAATTGGTTACTGAAAATAATAATGTACATTAGTACCTAATTGATGCGTAAGCCCTGACTCTGCTGTTGATTAATAAGTTCATCCTGATGTGCGCCCTTTTTTTGTTGACCAGTTGCTGGATTGCCAGAACAGGTGGTTGCCATCGGAAGATTTGTATCCTTCCCGGATAATGGCATTTTCTCCCTGCAATAACAGGATAACTGCCCCATCAATCAGACCGTTACAGATGTTGTGGGTTGTTCCATTATCGTTTATGAGCTGCACGGTATGGCGAGCACTGGCATTCCTGTCCTTGAGCAGATTGGTCAGAGAGTCTCCGGTGAGCAGATCCTGCTTGTGGAGATCTTTTCTCAAGGTATTGACCGCCTCTGCAATGTTGTCTCTATCGAGTTCTGCCAGTTGGTGAATGCGGCGAATGGTGAAGATGATCCGTTTTCGCAGCATCAGGTAGTGCTGGCGGACGGAGTCATTGTCCGAGCGAATATGACGGCGCAGACTTTTTTGCAGGAGTCGAAGCTGTTTGATAGCGAAGATAAAGTTCTCACCGGCGGTCAGAATGGCCAGGATGCTCTCTTTGTGTTCAGGGCTGGCATCAACCGTGATGTCGGTTGCAAAGGTGCAGATATCTTCGTGCAGAGCACGGATCTGCAGCTTGTAGAGTTTGCCAACACGCCAGTTTGGCCAGGGAGGGATGGTCTCGGACAGGGATGAGTGATCATCGTCGTAAAGCTGATCTTCCTGCACATAGAGTCCGAAACCGATCAGCGAGACTGTGCGCTGATAGAGTTCAGCACTCTCGATCTTCAAAGCTTGCAGTGCCGCATCAGGATGCTCTTGTACGGCTTCTGTCAGTAGTTTTGCCCGGTAAGGCTGCTGCTCGGGTATGGGCAGTTTCAGGGTGTCACGGGACTCTTTCGAAGGAATAATGGTACACAGTATACGCAGCAGAATCCCCAGAAGCGGGATGGCAATGATGGCACCGGTCAGATTAAACAGGCTGTGAAAGAGTGCCAGTTTCAGTAGAGGATGCTCGGTTATGCCGAGAAAGCCTGACAACGTACTGAGCAGGTTTTCCCACAAAGGCAGGGTGGGAACGATGATCAGTGCGGGGATGAGCTTGAACAACAGATTCCCCAAAGCCAATCGACGTCCGTCTGTTGTCGCCTGAATGGAGGCGAGTGCCGCCGTCGTGGTCGTGCCGATATTCGTGCCTATACAGAGCGCCAGCGCCTGATCAAAGCTGAGCAGGCCGTTTGACATGGCGGCGATGACCACAACTAACAGAGCGTGGCTCGATTGCATCAGTGTGGTGAATATAATCCCTGCCAGAATGCCACCCAGCAGGCCGTAATCATTGGTTAGCAGTGAAAGATTGCCCGCTTCAGTCACCCCTTCCCGAATGTAGTGGACACCCAAAAACAGAAAGCCGATGCCCAACAGGATATAGCCGCTACTTCGGGAGCGATGTCCGCTCTGTAGTTGAAGCAAGGTTCCCATGACCAGCATCGGCATGGCGTAGTGGCTGATGGCAACCTTCATGCCATACCCTGCCATCAGCCAGGTACCGGCTGTTGCACCCAGACCGGAGCCGATCATAAGCGCCAGCCCCGCTCCCAGAGAGATCAGCCCGGTGCTGACAAAAGAGACGGAGATGACAGAGATGAGAGAGCTGGATTGCAGAATCGCAGTAGAAACGACACCGGTCAGGTAGCTGTTCCAGCGGTTACTGATGATTTTGTTGATAATGCGGGAAAGAATGCCACTACTGGCCTGGCGAAAGCCTTTGTCGAGGCAGAGCATGCCAAATAGAAACAGGGCGATACCGGCAGTGATGGTCAGCACTTGCGGATAGAAGAGAAAACTGCCAGTCAGCAGCAGTGAAATGGCAATAAAAAAAATTTTACGGAACATTCCGTGGCTCCGGGCCGAAGAATCAAAGATGTCTAAATACAGCCTATCGGTTGGGGCGGGTTTAGGCAAAACTGGATGAGAAAGTGGAATGGGATCGTGGTGAGCTGCGAAAGCTCTTGGCACAATGATGATTATTGTGACTATGGCTATAAAATTGAGTGATTCAGTGGGGCTGGTAAATATGCACAAAGAGAGCGTTCTTAATCATCGTATTCAGGGTGAGGGTGAACCACTTATCATTCTGCACGGACTGTTTGGCAGTATGGATAATTTGATACCGGTTGCTCGCAGGTTGTCTGAGCATTTTCAGGTGATCTCTGTTGATCTGCGTAATCATGGTCGTTCATTCCATGCGCCAGATATGAGTTATCCCCTTATGGCCGACGATGTACTGGCGTTGATGGATAAACTCTCTATTACACAAGCGGTGCTGCTCGGTCACTCGATGGGGGGGAAAGTGGCCATGCAGCTGGCGCTGGATCATCCTGAGCGGGTTGGGGCTGTTGTCGTGGCGGATATTGCACCGGTGGCGTATCCCAGCCAGCATACCAACGTGATTCGAGCCATTGAGAGTTATCAACCGGAACAGGCACTCTCCCGGAAGGCTGCCGATGAGCAGTTGGCCCGTTATATCGAGATGCCGGAAGTACGACAGCTACTGATCAAATCTTTGAAACGCAATGACCGGGGTGAGTTTGTCTGGCGAATGAATGTTACTGCGCTGGTCGCCAACTATGATGGAATTCGGTCGGCACCGAACGTCGGTGACAGGGTATATTCCGGCCGGGTACTGTTTGTGAAGGGGGAGAGGTCGGATTATCTTCAGTCCGCGCACAGGAAGGTGATTGCCGGTTTGTTTCCCAAAGCATCACTGAAAGTTATGGCCGGAACAGATCACTGGCTCCATGCGGAAAAGCCAGATCTGTTCTGCGGTATAGTGGAGAGATTTCTGGAGACTCTTCATTAAGAGTCAGTCCTGAAGAGTCAGTCCTGAAGAGTCAGTCCTGAAGAGTCAGTCCT
>CAMRBW010000060.1 GCA_947040555.1 uncultured Oceanospirillales bacterium
TATGGGTGTCCTTGATGTTTACGATTGAAAAAGGGACACCCACAGATTTATCTCACAAAATGTGGGTGTCCCTTATATTAAAAAAGACAGAAAAAGGGACACCCACAGATTTATCTCACAAAGTATGGGTGTCCTTGATATTTATGGGTGTCCTTGATATTTACAGTATTTACAGAGCCTGAGTCTGACGGTATTCGGGCTAGACCCGTGACCCATCAGAAGCCAGTAATACCCTGTATGCTACTGACCTTGCATTCCTGTGGGGTTTTTCCAAAGTGCGAGTAATAGCCGCAGCGCTTGTTGAAATGATTGATGGTGGTACTGTTCGGGTCGACACCGGCGCCGGCGCCGACTACCTGGGTAGTCCCTAACTGTTCCAGCATAATGCCCGAAGCGTTAGACCTTCCCGCCTTAATCTCCATAATGGCGATACGGCCAGTTCGGGGCTGTGCCGCATAAATAAACTCTTTTGCCAGGAAATCATCGCCGGTGCTTCTGATGACTGCAAAATCAATGACGTGATTGCCATTGACATGATCCTCAAAACGGGCGGCTTCAAAAACTGATCCTTCCTTGATCATTTCGGACCCGTCAACTCCAAATGTTGAAAAAATACCAGGGCCATCAATTTCAAGATTCATATCCAGAGGTTTGAGCTCGCCAAAGCTGCCAACAATGACGCCTCTGAGTGAGGTTTTGATCCAGCAGGGAAACTTCGTACCGGTGCTGACAGCGTTACCGACAGGTTCCAGCCGATTATCGTCTAACAACCGGTACATCCCTACGGAATGATCGTAAACATGGGTGATGCTCAGCAAATCACGGCCAAGAAAGTCCAGGCTGAAGGGACCCCTTCTGCCCACGCCATTCTCGGACGGTATATTAAACTCGGTAGCCTGTCCGCACCCCTTGATCGCTCCCCCTCTTTCGACATCAAAGACGACCACCCGGCCTGAGAACCCGGAAGTAACGCCCCCCTTGATGGTGACCAGCAATTTGTCATTATCAGGATTGATCGCAATCATTGCGGGGGACGTCAATACCTCACCGGGTTTCGGTGACGGGAATGTCTCCGTGAACGTTTTCAGGCAGGTGGTTTCCATGCATTTGTCATACGGATCATCGGGACGGTTAGTGTATAAACCGCAATTTCTGTCCATTATGAGCCGACTGACTGAACCATCTCCCATGGCATTCAAAATATACAGGGAAGATAATCCCATTGCGTCTGGTTTGCTCAGGGTCACGCTATTGGGGAAAATACCACCGGAGTCAATCGTGGATTGAAGACTGAGTTCCTTACCCTTTTCTATTTTGAAAGAGAAGACCGAATCGGAACCGGCGTTGACGCCCACCAGGCAAGTATGATCGGAATTGATGATCAATGATCCCTGTGAACCCAGACCGTCATGGGCAGCCGAGACATGGGGTACCTCCGGGCCGAATACGGTGGCGGTTGGCGCAGGCCCACTCCCCTTGCCACCGGTTGCATAGGAATTCCGGAAGGTCAGCATGCCATCCTGATCCCGGTCATACATCACGACTTTATTATCGTTGCTCCAGCGGGAGGCACTGTTAGTCATTATGAAAACATGGCCATCAACCTCACTGCCCATAGCAGGGCTGCAAGGCGGCGATAAGGGCATATGTTCGAAGACCGATTGCTCTGAACATCCTGTATTTCCGGGGGAATAAGAACCGCTACAAATCATTGGTGTCGACAGCATGTACAAGCTGGCAACAATAGCCTGTAACTTGGGATAGGTGACTTTTTGCATGATAACTGTTCTCTTATGGATGAGCCAGAATCCTGAGCCCGCCCGCGATTCCAAATATGGATTGAGGTCAGGTTAAGCGGGAAAAGCCTAGGTTTTAATCATTTCAGAAGAAAATTTCAGAAGAAGTAAACGACGGGGAAGCAGTATAGATCAAAATAAATCAGGGGTTTAAAAAATAGGTGGCATTAGTCAGATATTTTGAGGGAATGTCATCAATCTGATTCTTCGGAACCTTCTCACCCGAGCAACTGCACGATAATATTAGCGGTGAGTTCATCGGATCTGTTTTAAATTATGGCATCAACCCACGCGCACTCTTTGTGAGATATAGTTACCGTACTCTTGCACAGGAATTATCATGCTATTGTCTTTTTTTTCCGTCGGCTTGGGGGCCGCTCTGGGAGCCAATATGCGCTGGCTGCTGGGTCTGGTACTCAATCCATTTTTCGTCAATCTTCCGGGGGGCACACTGGCTGCCAACTGGCTGGGTTGTTATCTGATCGGTATTGCGCTGCCGGTAATGAATGACTTTATCGTCACCTCACCTGAGGCAAGGTTATTTGTTGTGACCGGTTTTCTCGGCGGTTTGACCACCTTCTCTTCATTTTCCGCTGAAATGGTGAATATCCTGATTAACGGCAGGATCGGTTGGGCCGCCGCGGGGATCCTGCTCCATGTCCTTGGTTCCCTGACCATGACCTTTCTGGGCATGGGGACAGTCCACTTGATTCAACACTGGAGCGGGCAATAAAAAATTTACCACAGAGACACAGAGGCACAGAAGAAAAGAAGAAGCTATTTGATTGGCTTCGTACTTGTGCCGGGAATACCGCCATAAAGGGGAGCCACAAAAAGGGGCGTCACAAAAAGGGCGTCACAAAAAGGGAGTTTCTGTGTCCTTCTGTGGTAAAAATTTTTTAGCGCCGCCTGTTTGAAGCCTCTTGATCGAGACTTGCTAACCAGGCTAGTTTATCGTCGATCTTTCGCTCAAGACCTCGCCCGGAAGGGCTGTAGTATTTTCTCGGCGCCATAGCCTCCGGAAAATAACACTCGCCGGCAGCATAGCCATTTTCTTCATCATGGGCGTAGCGATAACCTTCCTTGTAACCCAACTCTTTCATTAACTTGGTTGGCGCATTACGCAGGTGCATGGGAACGTCGTAACTGGGATTACTGCGAACATCCTCAAACGCAGCCGCCATCGCCAGATAGACGGCATTGCTCTTCGGTGCGCAGGCGCAGTAGATCGTGGCGTGGGCGATAGCGAGATGGCCTTCCGGTGCTCCCAGACGTTCAAACGCCTGCCAGGCATTCAACGCCAGATCCAGCGCTCTTGGGTCGGCATTGCCGATATCCTCGCTGGCAATGGCTACCAGACGACGGACGATGTACAAAGGGTCAGCGCCCCCATCGATAATCCGCGCCATCCAGTACAACGCTCCGTCCGGACTGGAACCCCGTACCGATTTATGAAAGGCGGAGATCTGGTCATACCAGGCTTCACCGCCCTTATCAAAGCGACGCAGGTTGTCCACCAGCACCCCTTCGAGAATCTCCCGGGTCACCTCACCACCAACTCCACCAGCTCCACCACCCGCAAGATCCGACGCGACTTCCAGCAGGTTCAACACCCGACGGGCATCCCCATCAGCCGCCTGAACAATAATATCCCGGACATCATCCGGGATGGTTATCCCTTGTCGTCCAAGACCACGCTCAGAATCTTCAAGAGCATGGTCAAGGACATTACGCAGCGCACTGTTATCCAGAGCCTTCAGCACATAGACTCTGGCTCTGGAAAGCAGGGCATTGTTCAGCTCAAAACTGGGATTTTCCGTGGTCGCACCAATAAAGAGCACTGTTCCGTCTTCGATATGGGGCAGAAAGGCATCCTGCTGCGCTTTGTTGAACCGGTGCACTTCATCAACAAACAGGATGGTGCGACGACCAGACTGCACTCTGGCCATTTTCGCCCGTTCAACAGCGGCACGAATATCTTTAACCCCGGCCAGAACGGCGGAAAGACTTTCAAAATGAGCATCACACACCGTAGCCACTAAACGGGCCAGTGTCGTTTTTCCAACCCCCGGCGGCCCCCAGAGAATCATGGAGTGGGGCATACCCTGCCCAAGAGCGACCCGCAGGGGTTTGCCCTTGCCGAGGATATGCTCCTGCCCCAGATAGTCATCCAGGGTACGCGGGCGCATCCGCGCTGCCAGAGGTTCATAGGCCGCTTGTTCCGACAGTAAACCCTGATCAAAGATCGAACCCGTGGTCATCTATTTCTTGCCAGACTGCTTGTCGGATTTTTTTAGTGCTGTTGTCCGCTGATCAATAACATCAATACCGGGCGGAACATAAAGCTCAAAAGTCTTGTCTTTCACCGGAATGTTATTCACAACCTCCGTGAACCGGATGCTGGTGCGGGAGCCGAGTGAGTCCAACAGCAGCATAGTGGTCAGACGACCTTCGGCAAAGGTCAGCTGCAGCTCCTGAAACGGGCTATCGTCGCTTTTCGGTTGCAGCGTAAAGAAGTCACTGCTCTTTCCTTTGGCCAGCGCTACCGAGAAATTTTTAAGCACCTCAGCGGTATCACCGCTCAACAGCAGTGCCGGTGTGGCGCTGGAAGAAATATCAAGATCCTGCAACGTGACCTGTTCCATGTCCTTGTCATAGTAACTGACCTGCTGTCCATCAGAGAGCACCTCCTGCGGGAAGGGGTCTTCCACCAGCCAGCGGAACATATTCGGACGCTTGAGCACCATCTCACCGCTACTCTCCTGAATACGACGCCCGCCCGCATCAAGGGTACTCTGCTGGAATGAGGCCTTCAGGGTACGAATACCTCTCAGAATTCTGGTCAGTTCATCGGCGGCCTCACGCTGTTTGACAGTGGACGCCTGATGGGGTGCCTGGCCGGTTTTGGCTACCGGACTCTCTGCCACGACCAGACCGGCGGATACTGTCAGACAGCCAGCCAGCACACCATTCAATAGAAAATTTTTCTGCATATTTAGCTTCAATATTTAGCTTAAAAAGTGAACTTCAAAGATAGGCTGATTTTACCACTGCAACAGGGACAAAACAGGGACAAAACAGGCATAAAACCCCTACCTTGTTACTTTACAAGTGGCGGTGCAATAACCTCACGGTTACCACTACTACCCGCCGCACTGACGACACCGGCCTGCTCCATCGCCTCGATAATATTGGCCGATCGGTTATACCCTATTTTCAGACGACGCTGTACTGCTGAAATAGAGGCTTTACGTGATTCAGTGACAAAAGCCACCGCCTCATCGTAAAGTGGGTCCTGCTCTGCATCGATGACAGCGGCAAAATCACTACCGGTCTCTCCTGAGCCGCCGACCAGAATCGCCTCAATATAATCGGGTTCACCACGCTGCCTCCAGTCCGCAACCACACGGTGCACTTCATCATCACTGACGAAGGCGCCATGCACACGGACCGGCAGACTGGTACCCGGTGGCAGATAGAGCATATCACCATGTCCCAACAACTGCTCGGCTCCCCCCTGATCGAGAATAGTACGGGAGTCGATTTTAGACGACACCTGAAAACTAATCCGGGCCGGCACATTGGCCTTGATCAGCCCGGTAATGACATCAACAGACGGACGCTGGGTGGCCAGAATCAGGTGGATACCGGCCGCCCGCGCCTTCTGGGCGATACGGGCAATCAGCTCCTCAACCTTTTTGCCGACGATCATCATCATGTCAGCAAACTCATCGATCACCACCACGATAAACGGCAGCGTACCCAGCTCGGGAGCTTCATCGTCCGCGGAGACCGGCTGATAGAGTGGATCACGCAGGGGCTCACCGTTGCTGAACCCCTCTTCGACCTTGCGATTAAAACCGGTGATATTACGAACCCCCAGCGCCGCCATCAACCTGTAACGGCGCTCCATCTCCGCCACACACCAGCGCAGACCGTTAGCAGCCTCTTTCATATCGGTAATCACCGGGGCCAGCAGATGGGGAATGCCATCGTAAACGGATAGCTCGAGCATTTTGGGGTCGATCATAATCAAGCGCACCTCGGCCGGCGAAGCCTTATAAAGCAGACTGAGGATCATCGCATTCACCCCCACCGATTTACCGGAACCCGTGGTTCCCGCCACCAGCAAGTGCGGCATTTTGGCAAGATTGGCTACGATCGGTTGACCGGCAATATCATGGCCCAGCGCCATAGTCAGCGCAGAGTCGGCACTGGCGAACACCTCGGAGGAGACCAGTTCACTGAAGTAGACAATCTCCCGATCGTCGTTGGGAATCTCGATGCCCACCACCGATTTACCGGGAATCACTTCAACCACCCGCACACTGATCACCGCCAGTGAACGGGCGAGATCCTTGGCCAGGTTGGAGATCTTGCTCACTTTTACCCCGGCGGCAGGCTGGATCTCAAAACGGGTAATCACCGGACCGGGGTGAACAGCGACCACGTGAGCATCCACACCGAAGTCGCCCAGTTTAAGCTCCAACAGCCGGGACAACGCCTCCAGAGACTCTGTCGAAAAACCTCTTATCAGGCTTTTGTCAGGCTGATCCAGCAGCTCTACCGGTGGTTTTTCTGCCAGCGCCGCGTGAGCGATAAATCGGGGCAGCTCATTGACCACCTTCACGCTCTGTACCGGATCGGGAAAGGGGGCAATCACCGGAGGCTCTTCCGCCGGCGGAAATGCCCGTTCATTGGTCCGCTTATTAGCAATCCTCAGCATCCGTCTCTCGACCAACCGTTCCGTGAAACCGACCCGCCACTGCCGAACCGCATCACCCGCTCTTCGACAACGTGCCAGCACCAAACTCCCCAGACGCGCCATAAAGGCAAACCAGGAAAAATCGGTCAGCAGCGTTATACCAAACAGCAGCAGTGCCGCCATGACCAGTGCCGTGCCATACAGACTCAACAGCGGAAGAACCAGCTCAACCATCTGCTGGCCGACAATACCGCCATCGGTGGCGGGTAGCGCGCCGGTGTCGCCCCTGTGCAGCACAACCAGTGTGCTGCCACAGAGCAGGCAGAGCAGAAGACCAATAACACGCAGAGTCAACAGCACACCATTAAACGACGGTGACACATGACGTTCCCGAAAAATAATCCAACAGCGACAGCAAAATAGCAGGGGAAACAAAAATGCCAAGACTCCAAACAGGGAAAAGAGCACATCCGCCAGCCAGGCACCGACCCGCCCTCCGAAGTTATTGAGCTGATCGACCGGTCCGATATGGGTCCATCCAGGATCATCAGGGCTGTAACTGAGCAGTGCCATGGCAAGATAGACGCCGGCAATCATCAGCATCATGATCAGACCATCCTGAACCAACGCTGATAACCGGCGATCATCGCTTTCGGAATACGCGGAAATCTGCTGTTCGGCCTCAAAAGATTTTTGTTTTTTCACGCTGTTCGCCACATCCCTGTTGTTCTATTTATCTTTGTATTGTATGGCTTTTTTGGTGGGGCATCACAAAAAAAGAGGATGCCATGCATCCCCCTTCCTTATTAATTAACGACGATTGTCGTATTTAGCCAATACCACCATAGATAATGCCCAATACGTAAACAATCAGGGTTATGCCACAGAACACATAACGGGTCATCGGTGTAAACAGTCTGCCCAACTTACCTTTATGCCCCAGCTGAACCTGCTCCCGGGCAAAGTCGGCGCCACAGACCCAGAAGAACATAATCGCCGCCAACAGGGCACCCAGTGGAATCAGGTAGATCGATACGATATCCATCCAGCTGCCCAGAGTATTGCCATCCTGAAGGATCAGACCGGCTGCGACACTCACCACGGCAACAACACCGATAGCCGCGCCACGGGAGAAACCAAAGCGCTGCTGGATCGCTTCTACCGGAGACTCCATCAAATTCATCAGCGAGGTGATACCGGCAAACAGTACCGCCAGGAAGAAGATCACCGCAAACAGATCACCCATTGGCATCATCTTGAACACGTTGGGCATCGTGATAAACATCAGCGGCGGTCCGGTGGACACATCCAGCCCAAAGGCGAATACGGCGGGAATAATCACTATGGCGGCGAGCAGCGCGGCCAGGGTATCAAAGATGGCCACCGTACGGGCACTGCCCACCACATCTTCTGATTTTTTCAGATAACTGCCGTACACCAAAGTACCGGAGCCCGCCAGAGAGAGTGAGAAGAATGCCTGTCCCAGCGCATAGACCCAGGTTTTCGGATCAGCCAGAAACTCCCACTTGGGGACAAACAGATACTTGTAGCCTTCCATCGCACCGGGCAGGGTAAACACCCGCACCGCCAGAATCAGGAACATCAGAAAAAAGGCCGGCATCATCACCTTATTCACCCGCTCGATCCCCTTGGCGATACCGAAAAACATCACCAGAAAGGTGATGCCCAGTGCCATCAAGTGCCAGCTGATGCTGCCATAAGGTCCGGCGATCTCACCAAAGTAGGCACCGCTGTTCTCTGCAGCGGTCATATCACCGGTGGCCGCACCAACAGCAAACCGAAGAATCCAGCCCACCACCACCGCATAACCCACGGCAATGCCCAAAGCACCAATAACAGGAATCACCCCAAAAAACTCACCGCCCAGCAGTCCCCGACGTTTGAAAGCTTGTCGAAAGGCACCCAGCGGCCCGGTTCTCATCGCACGACCAAAGGCCATCTCCCCCATCACGCCCCAGATCCCTATGATCAGAAACAGAACATAAGGGATCAGAAACGCAGCCCCACCAAACTGGCCAAGACGGTAAGGAAACAGCCAGATATTGGCCATACCCACGGCAGAACCGATACAGGCCAGAATAAAACCGAGTCGGGAGTGGAAGCTATCTCGCCCCGGCCCCTTACCTTGTAAACTATCCATACTACTGATTGTCCTTCCGGTGAATTGGCGTTGTAAAAGGCAACAAATCCTTTAGAAAAACTCTGTTCTGTTCAGAGAGCCGCTTTATATTATTGGAGCCTCTGGTCACTGTAGCAATGCTGATCCCCAGTCGGGCGGCTAATTCACGCTGAGACTCTTCCCCCGCCATCAGCGATGACAGAATCTCAATCCTGTGACCAATGGCAGTACGTTCTTCACCGGTCAAAAGAGCCTGAAAGAGGTGGTTCAGTTCATCCTCCCCTTGTACCTGCCTGCAAAGCTCAAGAAAACGCTGCCATCCTCGAGACACGGGCCACCCTCCTTCAATCAACAACCACGCTTGTAATGGTGTAACAGTACAGCAGTACAACGGCAAACGGCATAGGTATAGATACCTATAGTTGATACTTGCCACACTTAACTTACACAATCACGCCATACTGTTATCGAAACAGCGGCTGCGTTTCTCTATACTTCCCCCGTTTACCATTCACAAAGGCAAAGGAAGACCCATGTCTTTTCTCAAGGGAAAGCGCGTACTTATCGTTGGTGTTGCCAGCAAGCTCTCCATCGCTTACGGCATCGCTGAAGCCATGCACCGGGAAGGTGCCGAACTGGCCTTCACCTATCAAAATGAAAAACTCAAAGGGCGTGTGGAAACATTTTCTGAAGCCTGGGGCTCATCCGCACAACTGTGCTTCCCCTGCGATGTCGCTGATGATGCACAAATTGAGCAGGTCTTTGCCGAGCTGGGCAAGCAGTGGGATGGTCTGGATGTGATTGTCCATGCGGTCGGCTTTGCCCCTGGCGATCAGCTCGCCGGCGACTTTACCAGCGCCACCACCCGTGAAGGCTTTAAAATCGCCCACGATATCAGCGCCTACAGCTTTATCGCTCTGGCCAAAGCGGGTCGCGAAATGATGCAGGGGCGCAACGGCGCTCTGCTGACCCTCTCTTATCTGGGTGCCGAACGCACTATGCCGAACTACAACGTGATGGGTCTGGCCAAGGCCAGTCTGGAGGCCAGTGTCCGTTATCTCGCGACCAGTCTGGGTGCGGAGGGTATTCGCGTTAACGGTATCTCCGCCGGCCCGATTCGTACGCTGGCCTCCAGCGGCATCAGCAACTTCCGCAAGATGCTGAATTACAACGCCAATCGTGCGCCGCTCAAGCGCAATGTTACCCAACTGGAAGTGGGTAACGTAGCGGCCTTCCTGTGCTCGGATCTGGCCAGCGGTATGACCGGTGAGATCACCTACGTCGATGGCGGTTTCAACGTCACGGCGATGGGATCACTGGAAGAGGCCTGATCCGCCTTTCCCCTGACAGCGGTTCCGTTAACGAATGGGCAGCGAGTGGGTCTTATAGGCTCACCCCTCCAGGGCTTTGACAAAAGCTGAATTCACACGAGTACAAAACAAAGAAGGGCTTGAAACGCGATGCCGTTTCAAGCCCTTCTTTGTGTGGCGGGTAGCTGTAGAGTCCAACCCCCTATAAAAAAAACCGCCCCTGTTTTTACAGCAAGGGCGGTTTCTTTGGTTTCGACAAAAGTGTTTGAAAAAAAGAGTGGGTTTATTAACCCTCATCCCCCTGACGAACCACTTCAATCTTGGCCGTTTCACGCAGATTGCGGACGTACTCATCAAAAATCTGGCTGCCGTTACGCAGAGCCAAGTTTGCGCCGAGTATACGCATCTGTGCTTCATCGAGGAGGGCGCTGCTGCCAGGAACAACATTGGTCACCTGAATCACCGCAACATCCCCATTCTCCAAAACCGCCGTACCGAAGCTGGACTTGCCTTCCGCCGGGTGCGGAAGACGGAAAGCTTTAGCCCGCAGGAGGGCAGAAATTTCAACACCAAAGCGCTGTGCCTTCTCCTTTTGGTCCCAGGCCAGGCCGTTGTCATCAGCAACTTTCTGTTTTTCTGCACCCTTAACCAGCTCGGAAACCAGCGCTTCAGCCTGGGACAACAGCTGCTTGTCACCACGCTCGGTACGCAGGATTTGAGCGATCTCATCCTTCACGCTCTCCAGAGCTTTCTGCTCAGGCTTCTTGTGTTCACGCCTATGAAGAACCACGAACTGATTAGCATCAAAATCAATCAGATCACTATTGGTACGCATATCCAGCACTTCTTCACTGAACGCGGCCGCCACCACACGGGGATTGGCAGCAATGCCTTTACCACCGTCACGGCTGAACAGATCTGTCTGCTGAATCTCCAGACCCAGTGTTTCTGCCGGTTGAGTCAGATCAGACGCTTCAAAGCTGATATCAGCCAATTGCCGGGACTTTTCGAAGAACAGTGGCTCGACGGCCTGCTCACGCAGCTCACGCTTCAGAGAGGCAGACATCTGTTCCCGTGTTGGAATACGAGCCTCACCAGCAGCATCGCGACGAATCACCACCACACCGAAGTCAGCTTCGACAGGAGCAGAGATTTCACCCGGCTGCAAAGCCGCAAGTGCACTATCAAACGCATCACCAAAGAAGCCAGTCTCAACGATGCCCAGGCTACCACCTTTGGCTGAAGAGTCAGTATCATCAGAGTGTTTGCCAGCCAGTGCCGCAAAATCAGCCCCCGCTTTCAGCTCATCACTCAGCTGTTTTGCCAGCGCCATGGTGGCGGCTTGATCACGCTGATCATCAGGCTCAAGCAGGATCATGGAGGCACGCAGCTCGGCTTTAGCCTTGCTCTTGAGCTCAACAACACGGGCATCGTAAAGGGTACTCACATCGCTGTCAGTCACCTCAATAGTCGCTGCCAGCTTGCTCTTGTCCAGTACGATATAATCAACGCTGACCTGCTCAGGCTGCATGAAGCTGGCACTCTGCTCATTGTAATAAGCCGCCACATCTTCATCGCTCACGGTCACTGCGTCACGGACCTTTTTGCCGTCCAGTATCAGCCAGGAGAGATCACGGGTCTGCCCCTGCAGGCTGTTTAGATGCCGCAGTTCATGGCTGGTCACAAATTCAGTCGCAGCCACACCGGCACGCAGCTGAGTCGCAACCATATCCTCACGCAACATGTTGCGGAACTGGGCAATGTTCATACCCGCGCTGCGCACATACTGCCGCACCCGTTCAGGATCGTACTGGCCATCAACCTGGAACTCGGGCACCGACAGGATGAGTTCATCCACCATGTCATCAGAAACAACCATGTTGTTCTTTTTCAGGCGGATACGTAACAGCGTACGCTGAACCAGACTCTCCATTGCTGCTGTTTTCAGCATCGGATCGTTCAGTGCAGCGGCATCAAAATTACTACCCATCTGTTGAACCAGCATGCGGCGCTGCTGATCCATTGCTTCCAGCAGTTGCTGTTGGGTGATGGCCTCGCCATCCACAAAAGCAACATCCTGTTTGGTGGTACTCGGCCTTAAGGACTCAAGACCAAAAATAGCGAAGGTAAAGGCGATAGCGGCAACGATAACCTTTGCCACCCACCCCTGCGCTTTGTCTCTCATGTTTTGAAGCAGCATCGTATCCCCTGCAACATTCTTAACAACTACATGGTCAAATACGACCAACATAGCCTGCAACCCCGCCAGCAAGCTGGGCAGAGCGTTCAGCCATCACCGAAAAACACGCAAAAGAATAACAGACCCTGCGTCAGGAATCTGCCTTTCTCTCAAAAAGCCTTTTTCTCAAAAAGCTTTTTTCTCCAAAAAGAAAGGTGCATCGTATGATACACCTTTCTGCCGGGCAGGGCCGGAAGATAGCCGGTTGAATCCTGCCCTGTTTATCTTAGTTGTTAACCGCGTCCTTCAGAGCCTTGCCCGCTTTGAAGCCTGGCACCTTGGAAGCAGCGATCTGGATCGGCTGACCCGTCTGCGGATTGCGGCCAGTGCGGGCAGCGCGATTTTTCACATCAAAGGTACCGAAGCCAACCAGAGCAACGGAACCGCCTTCTTTCAGTGCGCCGGTAATGGATTCAATAACAGCATCCAGGGCACGACCAGCGGAAGCCTTGGGAAGCTCGGCAGAAACGGCAATTGCTTCGATAAGTTCTGATTTATTCACTCTTTTCCCCTTACGATTAGAGATCATTTGATGGTGTTACGTTAGGACGAGCATGCATTTTTAATGCATGCTCTCAGTCGTCCTCCTGATCACCGTAAGCCCAGATTTGCTCTTGCAGAACAGCTTACGTACCGACCGTTCAGGAATAACTGCCAAATGGCATCAAATACAATTTTTATACCAACTGATTTCTGTAACTGTCAAGAAACCCCTGAAAATAAAGAGTCTTTAGGCATTAACAGCCACCCGTCAAGCACCTTTAATGGGTATTTATACCCGTTTCCGGTACTTTTTTGCTCTTGGTTTTTTTCTTGACGATGGTCTCAGTGACCTCAAGCGGCTTTGTTATATACTGCAGAGCCACCTCAAGCACCTGATCAATAGACTTCACTGGTCTTATATCAAGATCACTCTTGATATTATCCGGAATCTCTTTGAGATCCCTGGCATTCTCTTCAGGAATCAGCACGGTACGAATACCTCCCCGGTGAGCGGCCAGCAATTTCTCCTTCAGGCCACCGATAGCCAACACCTGACCACGCAGAGTGATCTCGCCGGTCATGGCGACAGAGGCGCGCACCGGAATACCGGTCAGTACAGAGACCAGTGCAGTACACATGGCGACACCCGCGCTGGGGCCATCTTTGGGCGTTGCTCCCTCGGGCACATGAATATGGATATCACTGTTCTCGTGGAAATCTTCTGCCACCCCAAGAATTCCGGCTCGGCTGCGTACCACGGTCACGGCGGCCTGGATAGACTCCTGCATAACGTCACCGAGAGAGCCGGTCTTGATAATCCGTCCCTTGCCAGGAACAGAAACCGCCTCAATAGTGAGCAGCTCGCCCCCCACAGAGGTCCAGGCCAGCCCGGTCACCTGACCGATTTGATCCTGTTCTTCCGCAATGCCGTAGTTGAATTTGCGGACGCCGGAGTAATGTTCAAGGTCATCCGGACCTACGCAGTCCAGCACATCTTCACGGCCAAGCGCCTTCTCTTTCACCACTCGGCGGCAGATCTTGGCGATCTCCCGTTCCAGACCACGTACGCCAGACTCACGGGTGTAGTAACGCACCAGATCGCGTATGGCATCGTCAGTCACTTCCAGCTCATTGGCTTTCAGACCGGTGCGCTTCTGCTGCTTGGGTGACAGGTAGCGGTGGGCGATGTTGATCTTCTCATCCTCGGTGTAACCGGGAATACGGATCACTTCCATACGATCCAGCAGCGGCGCCGGAATGTTCATGGAGTTCGATGTACAGACAAACATCACATCGGAGAGATCATAGTCAACTTCCAGATAGTGGTCATTGAACGAACTGTTCTGTTCAGGATCCAGCACCTCCAGCAGGGCTGAGGCAGGATCACCGCGCATATCGACACCCATTTTGTCGATTTCATCGAGCAGGAATAACGGGTTCTTGACCCCGCTCTTGGACATTTTCTGGATCAGTTTGCCAGGCATGGAACCGATGTATGTACGACGGTGGCCACGGATTTCGGCCTCATCGCGCACACCACCCAGGGCCATACGGACAAATTTGCGATTGGTGGCACGGGCAAGGGATTCACCCAGGGAGGTTTTGCCAACCCCTGGCGGGCCCACAAGACAGAGTACAGGGCCTTTCAGTTTGCGTACACGCTGCTGAACGGCAAGATATTCCAGGATACGCTCTTTGACCTCTTCCAGGCCAAAGTGGTCTTCATCCAGAATTTCTTCGGCTTTTTTCAGATCATGGCGCACTTTGCTGCGCTTCTTCCAGGGTACATGGATCATCCAGTCAATATACCCGCGAACAACGGTCGCTTCTGCCGACATAGGCGACATCTGTTTGAGTTTTTTAAGCTCAGCCAGAACTTTGTCCTGCGCCTCTTTAGGCATCTTGGCTTTTTCGATCTGCCCTTTCAGTGCTTCCAGTTCGTCTTGTTCTTCTTCCAGCGTACCCAGCTCTTTCTGGATCGCCTTCATCTGTTCGTTGAGATAGTACTCTCTCTGGCTGCGCTCCATCTGCTTCTTGATGCGACCACGCACCCGCTTCTCGACCTGTAGCAGATCGATCTCAGTCTCCATCAGGTTGACCAGATACTCCAGCTGCTCGACCAGATCAACAATCTCAAGGATTTTCTGTTTCTCTTCAACATTGAGCACCATGTGCGAAGCAATGCTGTCGGCCAATCGTGCGGGGTCGGTCACATCCGCTAAGGAGCTAAGGACCTCTGCCGGCACCTTTTTGCTGAGCTGAACATACTGCTCAAACTGGCTATAGATCGATTGCGCCAGTACCTCTCCCCGACGTTCCTCGATCACCTCTTCTTCGAGAGCATCGATAACGGCACGGGAGTAACCGTCATGTTCCTGGAGGCTATCCAGATAGGCACGACGATTGCCTTCGACAAGAACTTTGACAGTCCCGTCAGGGAGTTTCAGAAGCTGGAGAATGGTGGCGACTGTACCGAGTTGATACAGCTGCTCCTGGGTCGGATCATCATTCTGAGCGTCACGCTGGGTAACCAGATAGATCCTGCGGTCGGCGTCCATTGCTGCTTCCAACGCCCTAATAGACCGATCACGACCGACGAACAGAGGGATAACCATGTACGGATAAACGACCACATCCCTCAATGGCAACATTGGCAGCTCAATGCGTTCCCGCTGGCGCGTCTTTTGTTGTTCCATATACAGCCCTCTTGTTGTACTTCCGGCTAGTAACAATCACCAATAAAATCGAATCATCACCAGACCGACGGCTTACTGCTGACCCCGTTGTCATCAGATGCCAGCTTCTAAGATGATGGTTCATGCAGCAAAATACAAGAACAAAAATCAGTCACTCTATTAGACTTAAACAGACCCCATAGGTTCCTGAGACACTGTCAGCCTGCATAATAAGACGCACCAGAGGAAACAGCTCCTAAAAAAAAGGCCGAACACAACTGTTCGGCCTGCTTTCCCGGAAAAAGTAGAGAATTAATCTTCCGGCAGAACCCTCTGCGGCTGTTCAGGGTTTTCGTACATCAGCAGTGGTTCAGATTCGCCACGAATAACATTGCCGTCAATAACCACCTTGGTTATGGTTTTGTCAGACGGAATGTCGTACATAGTATTAAGCAGTACATTCTCCAGAATAGAGCGCAGACCACGGGCACCCGTTTTCCGCTCCATCGCCTGTTTAGCGACCTCTTCCAGAGCCTCTTTGCGGAAGTCGACTTCCACGTTTTCCATCTCCAGAAGACGGGCATACTGTTTGGTCAGGGCGTTCTTCGGCTCGGTAAGGATCTTAAGCAACGCTTCTGAATCCAGCTCCTCCAGTGTTGCAATCACCGGGAGACGACCGATAAATTCCGGAATCAGACCGAACTTGACCAGATCTTCCGGCTCAACACCCTTGAACGCTTCACCAATGTTCTTGCCGTCGTCCTTGCTCTTCACATCGGCCGTGAAGCCAATGCCCCCTTTTTCGGTACGATCCCGAATCACTTTGTCGAGACCGGAAAACGCACCACCACAGATAAACAGAATATTCGAGGTATCAACCTGCAAAAATTCCTGCTGTGGATGCTTGCGGCCACCCTGCGGCGGTACCGAGGCCACCGTCCCTTCAATCAGTTTCAGTAGCGCCTGCTGCACCCCTTCACCGGAGACATCCCGAGTGATGGACGGGTTTTCAGCCTTGCGGGAGATCTTGTCGATCTCATCGATGTAGACAATGCCCATCTGAGCCTTTTCTACATCGTAATCGCACTTCTGTAGCAGCTTCTGGATAATATTTTCCACGTCTTCACCGACGTACCCTGCTTCAGTCAGCGTCGTGGCATCGGCAATGGTAAACGGTACATTCAAAAGACGAGCCAGTGTTTCAGCCAGTAGGGTTTTACCGGAACCGGTCGGACCGATCAGGAGAATGTTGCTCTTGCCGAGTTCAACGTCTTCCTTATTGCGGCTTTCGCCGGCCTGCAGACGTTTGTAATGGTTGTAGACAGCTACAGCCAGAATCTTTTTCGCCCGCTTTTGGCCAATTACATACTCATCAAGAATGTTCTTAATCTCTCTGGGCACCGGCAGCTTCTCACTGGTACCCTCCGGCACATTCTCCTGTACTTCTTCACGAATGATATCGTTGCACAGATCGACACACTCGTCACAGATGAAGACCGAAGGACCGGCAATGAGCTTGCGCACTTCATGCTGACTCTTGCCGCAGAAGGAGCAGTAAAGCAGCTTACCGCTGTCTTCGCCCTTTCCATTTGTTTGATCGGTCATTCGCAATATCCTGCAATCACGGGACTGTAAAGGAACAGTCTAAAAACAGTCTTTACCAGATACCAGTCCTCTCACATCAGGTCTGGCCTGCTTGATCTTTCTAAGCCAGTGGGTATCCGGATACGCCACTCACTGAGGAGATGTTCCCATCAGAAATATCCTCCACAGCTCTTTATAGAAACAAGATGCGGTTTTTGCAGCAACTTTTCAAGACCAAATCCAGAACGGACACAAAAAATCGCGCGCAAATACCTGTTGTAGCGTCGAGATACCTGCCGTCACAGAGCAGTCACAAAGGTTTTACAAAAACTTTATAATGAGCGCTCTGCGCGGCAGGATAAGGGACAGTTACTTACCGTCCTCACTCTCCTGAACCCGACGGTCCATCACTTTGTCAACCAGACCATACTTCACAGCATCTTCGGCAGACAGGAAGTTATCACGGTCTGTATCCCGCTCGACAACGTCGAGAGTTTGTCCGGAGTGGTGGGAGAGAACGCGGTTGAGTTTATCCTTGATGGACAGGATTTCACGGGCATGGATCTCTATATCAGAGGCCTGACCCTGAAAGCCACCCAATGGCTGGTGAATCATCACCCGTGAGTGGGGCAGACAGAAGCGCTTACCATTCTCACCCGCTGCCAACAGCAGCGCGCCCATACTGGCCGCCTGACCAATGCAGTAGGTGCAGACATTCGGTTTGATAAACTGCATGGTGTCATAGATAGCCATACCGGCTGTCACGGAACCACCTGGGGAATTGATGTAGAGATGGATATCCTTGTCCGGGTTTTCCGCTTCAAGGAACAGTAACTGGGCAACGACCAGGTTTGCCATATGGTCTTCGACCTGACCAACCAGAAAGATGACTCTCTCTTTGAGCAGTCGGGAATAGATATCGTAAGAACGCTCACCGCGTGCGGTTTGTTCGACAACAATGGGTACCAATCCGTTGGCCGTGATGTCTGGCGCGCGATAATCGATAAAGTGGGACATATCCTTGGGTGGCTCCTTGTTAGTATAGGGTGCCACCTTATGGTGACACCCCGCTCAGGGG
The DNA here is from genome assembly GCA_947040555.1 of uncultured Oceanospirillales bacterium. Lineage (GTDB taxonomy): Bacteria > Pseudomonadota > Gammaproteobacteria > Pseudomonadales > Endozoicomonadaceae > Sansalvadorimonas. Next base: position 18,011 of record CAMRBW010000060.1, read on the forward strand.
CCGTATCAAGAGACTATCCTGACTATCAAGCTAAGCTATCGAGCTAAGCTATCAAGATTCGGCAGTTTCCTCTTCGGCGCCCTTTTCAGTTTTGGCCGGGGCAGGCTTGATAGCTTCTTCATAGCTACAGGCCTTCTCGAAAACCTGAGCGGCTTCCACGATAGTATCCACCACCTGCTCTTCAAGCACAACATACTGAACCTGACCCAGCTGCTGTTCGCTGGCGTAATACCAGTCGATCACCTGCTGAGGCTCCTGATAAGCAGAAGCAATCTCTTCGATCATGGCGCGAACACGGCCTTCTTCAGGCTTCAGATCTTTGGTCTTGACAATTTCGCCAACGATCAGGCCCAGGCGTACGCGCTTCTCAGCTTCAGCCTGGAACATTTCATTTGGCAGAATGCTGGCGTCCAGACCCTGCATGCCCTGGCTGGCGAAACGCTGCACAGCCTGTTCCTTCAGACGACCAATCTCCTGCTCAGTCAGGGCAGAAGGCAGTTCCACGTTGTGAATGGCCAGCAGACCGTCCATAACCTGGTTCTTGACCTTGTTCTTGATCGCGTGCTTCAGTTCGCGCGTCATGTTCTTGCCCACTTCTTCACGGAAGCTTTCCAGACCACCTTCGGATACACCGTAGCGGCTGAAGAACTCATCGTTCAGTTCTGGCAGAACAGACACTTTCACTTCGTGCAGAGTAATGGCGAAAACAGCGTCTTTGCCTTTCAGATCTTCGGATTGGTAGTCTGCAGGGAAGGTGACAGTGATGTCTTTCTGTTCACCGGCCTTCATGCCAACAATACCGTCTTCGAAGCCAGGAATCATACGACCGGAACCCAGTTCCAGACTCTGATCTTCAGCGACGCCGCCTTCAAATTCTACGCCATCGACGCTGCCCTTGAAGTCGATAACCACCAGGTTACCCAGTTCAGCAACAGCCTCTTCCGCCGTTTCGAAAGACTTGCCCTGCTCGCGCAGAGTGTTCAGCATATTGTCGATGTCGCCTTCAGAGACATCAGCAACAGGCGTTTCTACAGTGATTTTGTTGAAGTCTGCAATCTCAACCGTTGGGTAAACTTCGATGATGGCAACGAATTCCAGATCCTTGCCTTCTTCAATGTTCTTGGGCTCAATGCGCGGAGCACCGGCAGGTTGCAGCTCTTCCTTGATGACAGCATCCACGTAGGAAGACTGCATCACCTCACCCAGAACATCCTGGCGTGCACTCAGGCCGTAGCGTTTTTTGACTTCATTGAACGGTACCTTACCTGGACGGAAACCGTCCAGTTTCACACGCTTACTCATTTCACGCAGACGTTTGTCTACCTGCGCATCAACGATTTCTGCGGGTACGATAATGGCCAAGCGGCGCTCGAGGCCGGATGTCGTTTCAAGTGAGACTTGCATGGTTAATCCTCATAAACCAAGTGTTGCAACGAGCGTTTTTTGTAAGTCTAAAGCTCAGAAAGCACAACAGGGTATCAGATTCTTCAGTCGCACAGAACCAGCTCGAGGCTTGACTGTGCATTTTCTTTATAAGCCGATCTCGAAATGCGTTTTTTTGCCATTTCGAGACACCGGACGATAATCAAAAAAAGGGGGATAAGCACGCTTATCCCCCTTTTTTTAAATTTTATGGTACGGATGGGGAGACTCGAACTCCCACACCTTTCGGCACTGGAACCTAAATCCAGCGTGTCTACCAATTCCACCACATCCGCACAACTTTTTACAACGAGCATAAAGTGGGGTGGACGAAGGGGATCGAACCCTCGACCACAGGAGTCACAATCCTGG
>CAMRBW010000061.1 GCA_947040555.1 uncultured Oceanospirillales bacterium
TGCTCATGGCTGTTTTTTTGCTCATGGCTGTTTTTTTGCTCATGGCTGTTTTTTTGCTCATGGCTGTTTTTTTCGTTCATGGCCGTTTTTCTCGCCCATGCTGTTTTTAACATAAATAAACCATTGTCGTTCAAGATGACCGGAGTTATCCCAGTGCCTCGTGAACTCTGGCAGAAATGCATGGAAGTCCTTCAGGACGAACTGCCGATCCAGCAGTTTAATACCTGGTTGCGCCCGCTCAAGGTTATGGCTGACCACGATGAGCTGTGTCTGCTGGCGCCGAATCGGTTCGTTCTCGATTGGGTTAAGGATAAATACCTGGCCCGTATTGAAGAAATCTTCATGGAGTTATCGGACGGTAATCCTCCCGCCCTCGCTTTGGGGGTTAGTAATCGCAGGCCCTCGTTTGGCTTTCGTTCGTCCGGCAGTAAACCACTCGCCCCGCTCTCTTCGGGCAGCTCTTCAGGCGGTTCTTCAGGTAGCTCTTCGGGTAGCTCTTCGGGTAGCTTTTTGGGCAGCTCTTCGGGAAACTCTTCGGATAGCAGTCGCTCCTCGGGCGCAGGTGCCTCTTCTTCGCGCTTCCCTGCATCTTCCGGCAGTATGCATGATGGAAATGGTCAAACCAATCTTGATCTGTATAGTCAGTTACATAGCTCCGCATCCGAACCTGTTGAGACAGCCCTGGAGCTCTCCGAAGAGGTTACCGTTGCTGTAGAGTTGGAGCCTGCTGCCGTAATCACCGAAGCGGTGGCGGACGCTCAGCGTCTGGTGAATCCGTTTAAAAGTCGTCAGCCACAGCCCGCTGCCGACGTTGGGGAGGAGGATAGCGTAGAAGAGATAGTGTCTTTCACCTCTTCACTATCAGAAGCTGCACTATCAGAACCCGCACTATCGGAAGCTGCACTATCAGAGGCCGCACTATCAGAAGCCGCACCGTCAGAAGCTGCACTATCAGAAGCTGCACTATCAGAAGCCGCACCGTCAGAAGAGTCGGCTGATACCAGTGAGCAAAATGGCCCCGTTCACTCACAGCTGAATCTGAGTGAGCCATCGGTTGCCTCGTCACGGGAGAGATTGCAACCGCCGCCAGTGACCGCCAAAAGAACCATCGAAATTGAAGGCAGTACCAAGCACACCAATTCACTGAATTCGGGCTTTACCTTTGATACTTTTGTGGAAGGTAAATCCAACCAGTTGGCTTTGGCAGCCGCCCGTCAGGTTGCCGAGAACCCCGGCAATGCCTATAACCCTCTGTTCTTATATGGCGGTGTTGGTTTGGGTAAAACGCACCTTATGCATGCCGTAGGTAATCATCTGGCTAAACAGAACCCGGATGCAAAGATTATCTACCTGCACTCCGAGCGTTTTGTCGCGGATATGGTAAAAGCGCTGCAACTCAATGCTATTAATGATTTCAAGCGTTACTATCGTAGTGTTGATGCGTTACTGATTGATGATATTCAGTTCTTTGCTGGCAAGGAGCGCTCCCAGGAGGAGTTTTTCCACACTTTCAATGCTCTGCTTGAGGGCGGCCAGCAGATGATTTTGACCTGTGACCGCTATCCCAAAGAGATTGCTGGTCTGGAAGAGCGTTTGAAGTCCCGGTTCGGTTGGGGATTAACGGTACAGGTTGAACCACCGGAGTTGGAAACCCGTGTCGCTATTTTGATGAAAAAGGCGGAGCAGGCAAGGATTGAACTGCCCTATGATTCAGCCTTTTTTATTGCCCAGCGCATCCGTTCCAATGTCCGTGAACTGGAAGGCGCTTTGAAGCGTGTTATCGCCAACGCCCATTTTATGGGGCGCAAGATTGATGTAGATTTAATACGCGAATCTTTGAAGGATCTTTTGGCCTTGCAGGATAAGCAGGTCAATGTGGAAAATATTCAGCGAATCGTGGCTGATTACTACAAAATCAAGACTTCGGACATACTGTCCAAAAAGCGAACCCGTAATGTGGCAAGACCCCGACAGATCGCTATGGCGTTATCCAAAGAGCTGACCAGCCATAGCCTGCCGGAAGTTGGAGACGCTTTTGGTGGTCGTGATCACACAACAGTTTTACATGCTTGCAGAAAGGTGAAAGCGTTGTGCGATATGGATGCTGAAATTGGGAAAGATTACAAGAATCTCATGAAATTGCTGACCAGTTGATGCGCTTTCACCGCTTACCAGAAGACAGCAGGCTCTGAACCGTTAGTTTAGAAAACGCTACCAGACACTTTTACGAATTTCCTTAGCTAGAGGCGAGAAAGGAAACAATGAAATTTACCATTAACCGGGAAGCCCTGCTGAAGCCACTGTTACTGGTTGCTGGCGTTGTTGAACGCAGGCAAACCCTCCCTGTGCTGTCTAACGTGCTGCTGGTTGTTGAGGGCGACACCCTTTCCCTGACCGGAACAGACCTTGAGGTGGAGTTGGTTGGTCGAGTGCATCTCGATAAGCCAGCTGAAAATGGTGCCATTACAGTACCAGCCCGCAAGTTAATGGATATCTGCAAGTCGCTTCCGGAGGACAGTGAAATCACGTTCCAGCAGGAAGATCAGCGGGTTATTTTCCGTTCAGGACGCTCTCGTTTTACTCTGTCTACCCTGTCGGCCAACGAGTTCCCCAATATTGAAGAGGAGTCTGCGGCTCACTCTTTCTCTATTAATCAGTCCCGTCTGCGTCGACTGATTGATCGTACCGGTTTTGCCATGGCGCAACAGGATGTCCGTTACTATCTTAATGGCATGCTGCTGGAAGTGCGTGAGCACGCGCTGCGCGCTGTGGCCACCGATGGCCACCGTCTGGCTATGTGTACCGTAGAAGCCGATATCAGCCAGCAGGAGCGCCATCAGGTGATCGTGCCACGCAAGGGTATCCTGGAGCTGGCTCGTCTGCTGACCGATGGTGGTGAGGTTGTGCATATCACTTTGGGTGCTAACCATATTCGTGCGATGACCGGTGACTTCATCTTCACCTCCAAGCTGGTAGACGGCAAATTCCCCGATTACGAGCGAGTACTGCCCCGTGGTGGCGACAAAGTAGTGATTGGTGATCGTCAGATCATGCGTCAGGCGCTGGTGCGGGCCTCTATCCTCTCTAATGAGAAGTACCGGGGTATCCGCCTGATTCTGGCTCAGAATACCGTCAAAATTATGGCGAATAACCCTGAGCAGGAAGAGGCTGAGGAAGAAGTGACCGTTAACTACGAAGGCAACACTCTGGAGATTGGCTTTAACGTCGGTTACCTGCTGGATGTGCTCTCGGTTATTGAGGGTGATGCTGCCAAAATCACTCTGTCCGACGCCAATAGCAGTGCTCTGGTGGAAGAGCCTGGGGATAGTGACTCTGTCTATGTCGTTATGCCTATGCGTCTGTGATAGTGATGACTGACTTTTCTCTGAATGCCCTGTGTTACAGGATCCTGTCTTGAGCATTCTTGAGAAAATCTGCGTGACAGATACGAGAAATCTCGTATCTGTCACGCTTTCCCCTTCCTCTGCTATTAATATTGTTCACGGCGTTAACGGAAGCGGTAAAACCAGCCTTCTTGAAGCTATTTACCTGCTTGGAACAGCCCGTTCCTTTCGTTCCAGCAAGGTGAAGCCCGTTATTCGTCAAGGTCGGGATGACTGCACTGTTTTTGGAACGGTTTTGACCGGTGATAAGCTCTGGGCTCTGGGTGTCTCCCGATCCCGGGATAACAGCTGCAGAATTCATATAAATGGCGACAGTGCGCGTCTGAGCTCGAAACTTGCCTCTGTGCTCCCTGTTCAGGTTATCAATTCGGATACTTTTCGTCTGCTTGAGGGTAGCCCCAAGGATCGCAGACAATTTCTGGATTGGGGTGTGTTCCACATGGAACATCGTTTCCTGAACGCCTGGCAGCGGGCGCAAAAAGCGATGAAACAGCGGAACGCATTGCTCCGGCATGGTAAAATGGCGGACTCATTGCTGGATGTCTGGAATACCGAGCTAATCCAGAGCGGTGAAGAGATCGACGGCTACAGGCGCAGCTACTTTGAAGCTTTAAAGCCGGTCTTTGAGGAAACTCTTGGGCAGTTATCCGATCTAACTGATATCCAGATTTCCTATACGCGGGGCTGGGACAAAGAATCCGGACTGTGTGATGTGCTGGAACGATCCCTGAAAAGAGATATTGAGTCTGGTTATACCCACTGGGGGCCGCACCGGGCAGATATAAGGATTAAACATCAAAGTGTAGCCGCCGTCGATAGCCTGTCCCGCGGTCAACAAAAGGCCGTTGTTTGTGCATTAAAGTTGGCACAGGGCAGATTGTTCAGTCAGAGCAGGATGTTTGGGTGTGTTTATCTTATTGATGACCTGCCCTCTGAGCTAGATAGGGAGCATCGTCTCAAGTTGTGCAGGATGCTTAGGAATATGAAGGCGCAGGTTTTTATTACCTGTGTTGAGCCTGAGGCTCTGGCAGAGGCCTGGGGTGCTGACAAAAGTGTAAAAATGTTTCACGTGGAACACGGCGTTATCGTCGAAGACTTATTGTCGAAAGCTGGTCATTGAGCTGATCATGAAAATCAGGGTGAGCCAGACCTTCCGGGATAATTCCGGCAGGGGCAGAATAGATAACCCAAAGCCAGCAGCCTGTTCGTGCAGCCCGAACTGGAGGCCTGTTCCGCAGGCTGTTGGTGATATTGGAGAGTATGGCGGATGAGCGAGCAAAGTTACAACGCGTCAAATATCAAGGTGCTGAAGGGGCTGGATGCCGTCCGGAAGCGCCCTGGTATGTATATCGGGGACACAGACGACGGTACTGGTCTCCATCATATGGTTTTTGAGATCGTTGATAATTCTATCGACGAGGCGCTGGCTGGCCACTGTTCTGCCATTGATGTCATTATTCACCCGGATGAATCCGTAACCGTGCGTGATGACGGCCGTGGTATCCCGACAGACATCCATGAAGGCGAGGGTGTCTCTGCCGCTGAAGTTATCATGACGGTACTTCATGCCGGTGGTAAGTTTGACGACAACACCTACAAAGTTTCTGGTGGTCTCCACGGTGTGGGTGTCTCCGTGGTTAATGCTCTTTCCCGCGAATTACGGCTGACGGTTCGTCGTCACGGCAACGTTCACCAGCAGATCTACACGCATGGGGTTCCAAGGGCTCCGCTGGCAGTTGTTGGCGAGACTGAAGGCTCCGGTACCGAGGTCACCTTCTGGCCGTCGTCCGATACTTTCACCGGTATTCACTTTAATTACGATATTCTGGCCAAGCGCCTGCGCGAACTGTCGTTCCTAAACTCCGGTGTTTGCATTAACCTGAAAGACGAGCGTGATGGTCGTGCCGATACCTTCCATTATGAAGGTGGTCTGAAGGCATTTATTGAGTATCTGAATCAGAACAAAACCCCGGTTAACAAGGTGTTCCACTTCAATACCATGCATGAAGAGGGTGTTGGCGTAGAAGTGGCTATGCAGTGGAATGATGGTTTTCAGGAAAACGTCTACTGCTTCACCAACAATATCACCAACCGCGACGGTGGTTCCCACCTGGTGGGTTTCAGAACGGCTCTGACCCGTACTCTGAACAGCTACATCGAAGCGGAAGGTCTGGCCAAAAAGCATAAGGTCAGCGCCACGGGCGATGATGCCCGTGAAGGTCTTACTGCCGTCGTCTCGGTTAAGGTTCCTGATCCCAAGTTCTCCTCCCAGACCAAGGATAAACTGGTCTCCTCCGAGGTGAAAACCGCCGTGGAGCAGGAGATGGGCAGGGCGTTTTCTGAATTCCTGCTGGAAAATCCCCAGGAGTCCAAACTGGTTGTCGGCAAGATGCTCGATGCCGCCCGTGCCCGTGAAGCGGCCCGTAAGGCGAGAGATATGACCCGCCGTAAAGGGGCTCTGGATATTGCCGGCCTGCCCGGCAAGCTGGCAGACTGTCAGGAGAAGGATCCTGCGCTGTCTGAGATCTACATCGTCGAGGGTGACTCAGCCGGTGGTTCCGCCAAGCAGGGTCGTGACCGTCGTACTCAGGCTATTTTGCCCCTGAAAGGTAAGATCCTGAACGTGGAGAAGGCCCGCTTCGACAAGATGCTCTCCTCTCAGGAGGTAGGGACTCTGATCACCGCACTGGGCTGTGGCATTGGCCGTGAGGAGTTCAATCCGGACAAGCTGCGTTACCACAGCATTATCATCATGACCGACGCCGACGTGGACGGTGCGCACATCCGTACTCTGCTGCTGACCTTCTTCTTCCGCCAGATGCCGGAGCTGATTGAGCGCGGTCACGTACTGATTGCCCAGCCACCGCTCTACAAGGTCAAGCGTGGCAAACAGGAGCAGTACCTGAAGGATGATCCCGCCCTGCAGGAGTATCTGACCACCATGGCGCTGGAGAACTCCAGTCTGCATGTGAGTGAAGGTGCTCCCGGCATTGCTGATACACAGCTGGAAGCGCTAGTGAATGAGTACCGGAAGATTGAAGGTATCGTCAAGCGTCTCTCCCGCCTCTATCCTGCCCACGTTCTCCGTGAGCTGGTCTATATGCCAGCCCTTTCTGAAGAGAATCTGCGCGAGCAGGCGAAGATTGAGGGTTGGGTCGTCGAGCTGAACGATAAACTGTCTGGCACTATTATGTCCGGCAGTACCACGACGGTTACTATGGTTGAAGACCGGGAACACAACACCTGGCTGCCGAAAGCGACCATTAAAGCCCATGGTCTGGAGACTGCCTACCTGTTCCAGAATGAGTTCTTCTCCTCCAACGATTACAGGGCGATTGTCACCTTGGGTGAGAAGTTGAATGGTCTATTGGAAGCGGGTGCTCATATTCGTAAAGGGGAGCGTGTCCAGCCGGTGGATACCTTTGACCAGGCATTGAACTGGTTGATGCACGAGTCCACCAAGCGTCACAATATCCAGCGCTATAAGGGGCTTGGCGAGATGAACCCGAGCCAGCTCTGGGAGACCACTATGGATCCGGTGAACCGCCGTATGCTGAGGGTTTCTATCGATGATGCGATTGCTGCAGATCAGATCTTCACCACCTTGATGGGGGATCAGGTGGAACCCCGTCGGGACTTTATCGAGAGCAATGCCCTGAAGGTTGCTAACCTCGACGTTTAACCCGGTATTAAAAAATGAAAAGGCCGGTTTACCGGCCTTTTTCTTCTCTTCAAAAGAGCTCTACAAAGAGAAAAGAAGGGGGCGACAATGCAGGATATCCAGTCATTTATCAAAGGTGAGCTAACCGAAGCTCAGGACGTTCTGGCGCGATTTCTTACGGATGAACGACAGATTTCTAATATTCAGCGTGCTGCAGAAACAATATCATCGTCGTTTAAAACAAAAGGCAAAGTACTCTCCTGCGGTAATGGCGGCTCCCATTGTGATGCCATGCATTTTGCGGAGGAGTTGACCGGCCGTTATCGTGATAATCGTCCCGGTTACCCCGGCATCGCTATCTCCGATCCCAGCCATCTCTCCTGTGTCAGCAATGACTTTGGCTATGAGTATGTATTCAGCCGTTACGTAGAAGCTGTGGGGCAACCTGGCGACGTTCTGGTGGGCATCAGTACCAGCGGTAACTCAGATAATATTATTCGGGCTTTTGAGGCTGCGGCAGCTAAAGGCATGAAGACCATTGCCCTGACCGGCAAAGATGGCGGCAAAATGGCTGGTATGGCCGATATCGAGATCTGCGTTCCCCACTTTGGCTATGCCGACCGTATTCAGGAAGTGCATATCAAAGTGATTCATATCCTGATTGCTTTGATAGAAAAATATATGGAAGTGTAACTTGCCCTGCGCTATTTACGGGATTGTCAGCAGCGCTGGCAATCCCTGTTTCTTTCATCCTGAGCTTTCAGAAAAATACAGATTATCTAACTAACTTGTCAGTTGTTCTGACAAACTGTGATCCCGCCGTAACATAGTTGTGATTCAATTGTCAGATAGGCCAATACGGGCAATTTTTATGGATCATCATAATCAACATCAAACAATCCTCCTTTCCGACTGGGGGGCAGGCTTCATATAGGCAGGGCGAGAATAATAGCTCAGATAAGACTGTTTTCGTGCTTGGTAATTATCAGGATTACCCTCCTCGTTCTCTGGAACGTTACAATATAACTTTGGCATATGTGGTAAGTGAACTCCGCCCCACGATGGTGTTGGCAACAAAATGGGCAGACCGTATGGCTGCGCTCAGTGTGCTGGTATCCTGGCTGCTCTACTCACGCGAAGAATATCCAATCCCCCTGCTGATGACCATTGTCTCGTCTTGTGTTGCTTCTTATTGGTGTACTTCTTATTGGTGTACAAAGAGTCTGTTTTTCTTCTTCAAGTTAGCCAAAATAGGCATAGAGGGACGTTTGATTATCTGCGAAAAACAGCTGAAAAAGCAGGAGCAGACGACAATCCAGAATCAAAACAATATAAAAAACGATGAGCTGCAGGGGCTTGATGTACAAGATGATCTCGAAAATATCTCGGCATATTATGGTTATCTGGCGAAGCACAGTTATTATGGCAGGCTGAGATTGTGGTGGTATGGGAATGTAAGGTGAAGTAAGTGGTGAGCAGATCAAGTGAAAAGGGGAGCAGTGATGGCTCCCTTTTTATTAATCGTCAATCAGGATGATTAGCCACCATCCACTCTTTGATCTCTTTAGTCAGGCCGTCGACTTTTTTGTCCTGACTCTCAATGGCAGTTCCTATGCGAACGGTAATCTCTCCCGGTACTTTTTTCCAGCTGGAATTGGGCCAAAATCTTCCGGCATTGTGAACTATCGGCAATACCGGCACACCGGCGTACCGTGCCAGAGAGGCTGCACCGTGACCACACTGCCCGATTTCTGGCCAGTTGGTACGGGTACCTTCGGGGAAGATAACGACCCAGTAGTTGTCGTCCAGGCTTGCTTTGCCTTTCTCCTTGATCTGCTGCATGGCAGAACGGCGCTCTTTGCGGTTGATTGCAATAGGATTAAGGCGTTTTAAGGCCCAGCCAAAAAAGGGAATAGCAAAAAGCTCTTTTTTAACGACTGTCGATTGCGGAGAGATAAGCAGTTGCAGGAAAAAAGTTTCCCAGGTTGACTGGTGATTACTGGCAACAACGCAGGCCTGATCCGGCAAATTTTCAAGCCCTTCGACTTTCCAGCGAATACCGCAGATAACCCTGCTCAAATAGAGGATGACGGAGCAGAAGGTTTTAACAAAGAACGGGTGCCGTTTACGTTCGGGTACCAGATAAACCGCAAGCACAATAAATGTTAACCAGGGAATACCAAAAAGCATAGCAAGGGCGTAAAAGATAGCTGTCCTTACCCAGTAAAAAATATCCAGTAGCATTAAATATCCTAAACCAGAACTAAATTAAAAAATCTGCAAACTGCTTCAGGCTTTCAAATACCTGAACGCCTGCGATAGCAAATCCTTTATCAAGAGTTTTTTGTCCCTTGCCTGTTTTGACCAAAACAGGCCGACAGTTACATGCTGTCGCAACTTGTATGTCCGTAATTGTGTCTCCGACAAACCATGCGTCTTCTGTCGTACAATTCAGGTTGCTTTCAATCTGTCGTACAAGACCTGTGGCGGGTTTGCGGCAGTTGCAGTTGTCATCAGGAGTGTGAGGGCAAAAGCAAATACAGGCGATATGACCACCGGCCGCTTCCACGAGACTGATCATCTTATTATGTATGGCGGTGAGGGTTTCCCTGGTGTAATACCCTCTGCCCAAACCGGACTGATTGGTGGCCACGGCTACGGTGTAACCGGCTTTGTTCAGGCGGGCAATGGCTTCAATGCTGCCGGGAATGGGCTGCCATTCATCAGGTGATCGAATGTAATTGTCCGAGTCTTCGTTGATAACACCATCACGATCAAGAATGATCAGTTTCATGGGCACCTGTGCTATTACCTGTACTATTAAATGGGTTGTTTAAAGTCAGCTGCGCTTGCTGCTTGAATCTTGTTGCTTGCTGCTTGTTGCTTGAATCCAGCAAAACATAAAAAAGCCCTCTATCACAACAACTTATATATTGTTGATAAAGGGCGATCAGTCTTTATTCAACCCCCATCGTAAACCAATCAGCTGGTTTGCAACAGGGAGATATCTGCTATGTTCAGGAACGAATTACGCAGTTGTTTGAGCAGGGCATAACGGTTCATACGCACCTGTTCATTGTCAGCGTTGACCATAACTGTGTCAAAGAAAGTGTCTACAGGCTCTTTCAGAGCCGCCAGACGGCTCATCGCTGCGCTGTAGTTACCCTCAGCCAGCAGAGGTTGCATTTCGATGATGCAACGGCTCAGTACATTGTTCAGGGTCTTTTCCGCATCTTCCTGCAGTAGCGATTCGTCAACCATGTCAGGAATCACCACATCGCCAGCCTTGGCCAGGATGTTAGAGACCCGCTTATTGGCAGAGGCCAGAGCGGCAGCTTCCGGTAGCGCCATAAAGCTGGAAATCGCCTGAACACGCTGGTTGAAATCGAATGGACGGGAAGGCTTCAGTGCGCGTACAGAGAGGAACACCTCAACCGGAATTTTCGCATCCTGGTACCAGGCACGGAAACGCTCCAGCATAAACTCCAGCACAGTTTCAGCCAGCTCTTCACCAGCCGGCAACGCAACACCCTGAATCCTGTAACCGGCAATCGCCTGTTCAACCAGTGCCCGCAGATCCAGATTCAGTTTTTTCTCGACGATGATGCGCAATACGCCGAGTGTCGCACGACGTAAGGCAAATGGATCTTTACTACCGGATGGTGGTTGTTTAATACCAAAGATACCGGTGATGGTATCGATCTTGTCTGCGATAGCAACCGCACAACCGGTCAGAGTGGTTGGCAGTTGGTCGCCGGAGAAGCGCGGCATGTATTGCTCGTCCAGAGCGGTGGCGACATCGGTCTGCTCGCCGTCGTGGCGAGCGTAGTACATGCCCATGATGCCCTGCAGCTCAGGGAACTCCAGCACCATTTCCGAGACCAGATCGGATTTACACAGTTCACCGGCTCGTTTGGCGTTATCTTTGTTACCACCTTCCTGTTCGGAAATAAAAGACGCTAGTCGTGCAATTCGCTCAGTCTTGTTGAAGACAGAGCCGAGGTCTTTTTGAAAGACGACAGGTTTCAGTTTTTCGCGACGTGCATCTAGTGTCGTTTTCTTATCAGTTTCAAAGAAGAAGCGGGCATCAGCCAGACGTGGACGAATTACCTTCTCGTTACCGGAAATAACCTGGGATGGGTCTTTACTCTGGATGTTGGAGATGGTGATAAAGTGCGGCATCAGCTCGTCTTTACCGTTGACGACATGGAAGTACTTCTGATGCTCTTTCATGGAGCAGATCAGTGCTTCGGAAGGGACTTCCAGGAAGGCATCATCAAAACGACCGGACAGGGCTACCGGCCACTCGTTCAGGGAGGCCACTTCGTCCAACAGATCTTCATCGATAACAGCAACACCGCCCAGCTTGTCCGCTTCCGCTTTCACTTGCTGGCGAATAGTCTCTTTGCGGTTTTCGTAGTCGGCAACCACAAAACCGGTCTCGGCCAGCAGTTTTTGGTAACTGGTGGGTTGGTCGATGGCGATGGTCTGGTTGTAGTGGAAGCGGTGGCCACGGGTTTCACGCCCGGATTTCAGCCCCATAATTTCACAGTCCACAACCTCGTCACCCAGCAGGGTGACCAGCCACTGTACCGGACGCACAAACTCGGTACGGCTGCTGCCCCAGCGCATGCGCTTGGGGATTGGCAGCTCATCCAGAGAGGCGGAGATAATGCCCGGAAGCAGCTCGGCAGTCGCCTTACCTTGTTCTACGGAACGGTAAACCAGCCATGCGCCTTTATCCGTCTCCAGTCGTTCAAGTTCGAGGAATTCGATACCACAGGAACGGGCGAAACCTTCGGCGGCTTTACTGGGATTACCTGCGGCATCGTAAGCGGCCTGCAGAGCCGGGCCGCGACGTTCGCTGTTCTTATCTGGCTGGCTGGTTTCCAGCCCTTCGATCAGCAGTGCCAGGCGACGGGGAGCAGCAAAAGAGTGAGTGTTGCCAAACGTCAGACCGGCTTGTTCCAGACGGGTAGTGATGCCGCTGGAAAAAGCGTCGGACAGTTTACGCAGGACTTTTGGTGGCAGCTCTTCGGTGCCCAGTTCGACCAGAAAATTCTGAGTGGACATCAGTTGCTCTCCTGTACGTCTTTCAAAAACTCGTTACGAATCGCTTCATCAGCCATGGGGAAGCCGAGCTTTTTACGCGCTTCAAAGTAGGCTTTGGCGACTTCACGGGCCAGGGTACGTACACGCAGAATGTAACGCTGACGTTCGGTGACAGAGATGGCGTGGCGGGCATCCAGCAGGTTAAAGGTGTGGGATGCTTTCAGAGTGTACTCGTAGGCTGGCAGGGGCAGGCCCAGCTCAACCAGTCGTGCAGATTCACGCTCGAAGAAGTCGAAGTGTTCAAACAATACGGCAGTGTCCGCATGTTCAAAGTTGAAGGTGGACTGCTCCACTTCGTTCTGGTGATAAACGTCACCGTAAGTCACATCACCCTGTGGGCCGCGAGCCCAGACCAGATCGTAAACGCTGTCCACGCCCTGAATGTACATGGCCAGACGCTCCAGACCGTAGGTGATCTCGCCGGTTACCGGGAAGCACTCAAGGCCGCCCGCCTGTTGGAAGTAGGTGAACTGGCTAACTTCCATGCCGTTCATCCACACCTCCCAACCCAGACCCCAGGCACCCAGAGTGGGGGATTCCCAGTTGTCTTCTACGAAGCGGATATCGTGAACCAGCGGGTCAACGCCCAGAGCCCGCAGGGAGTCCAGATAGAGATCCTGAAAGTTGGACGGATTGGGCTTCATCACCACCTGGAACTGATAGTAGTGCTGCAGACGGTTTGGGTTTTCACCGTAGCGACCATCGGTAGGACGGCGGCTTGGCTGAACATAGGCGGCGTTCCAGTTTTCGGGGCCGATAGCCCGCAGGAATGTGGCCGGGTGGAAAGTGCCCGCGCCAACCTCCATATCCAGCGGCTGCATAATGACACAGCCGTGGCTGGCCCAGAAATTCTGAAGGGTAAGTATCAGCCCCTGAAACGTTGTGACGTCGGGCGCATTCTGGTTGGTCACAGTACCACCTCTGTTAGTGAGTAACGACCCGCCCGGAAACAGGGTGGGTATAGATAGAAAAATCGCCCGGATTATACCCCAGATGGTGGGTGATTATGGAGTGATGTTGTGTGTGCTGTCCGGCCTGTTACTGTTGGCCTGTCAGTGGTGCTTGTTGCCTTGTGGGTTGTATTAGCATTTTCTTCTGATACACATGCCGGAAAAGATGATCAGGAAGGCCTTATGGGAGCGGCGGTTGTGTCCGGCAATATTTCCAAAGAAATTATCGGAAAGTAAAATGGGATTAGATGGAGGTGATGACTATATCAATACAGAAGGAAAAGAAGGAAAAGAAGGAAAAGGACACCCAAACTTTGACGCTGTTTTCGGAGTAAGGGGTCAAGTCTTGCATTTTGCATGAGGGAGTTGATGATCAGTTTTTTATCGCCATCAGCAAGAGTGCAAAATGAAAGCTCTGACCCCGAGCCCTTTTTATTTTTTCTTATCCTCAATTTTTTTGATCTTTTCCAGGGATTTGGGCCAACTCTTTTGAAAAGATGGTATTTGAGAGAGAAAATATTTTATGTGAGCAAGCTGCTTGCTTATTCCTGATAGTTCCGACTGTATGTTTTCGTCATTAGGCTGCTGTAATTTAGACTTTTTATTTTCCAGCTCGTCTTTTTTAGTATTGAGATTTTCTTGTTTTTCCTTAAGTGTCTCTTGCAGATTCATGGGATGTCTTGAATATTTGGGATTTTTTCTATCGTCTTCAACTTGGTAGCTTTCTGAATTTAAAGTATCAAATGTGTCCTGTGCAAATCGACCATTAAGCTTATATTTTTCATCAATTTCAAAAGCACCGGCTATAACAACATCACGATAAGATAAAAAAATTTTGTAATTTTCGTCATGAGGGTTTTCTGTCAGGTAATACCCTTTTGCTTCACGGATATCTGTCTTGATGGGAATATAGGCATAAATTTCGGCATTGTCGGGAACGGTATCTTCTTTGGTATAAAATTTGAAATGCTCTTTAAAAACAAGAGTCCTTTGGTAGGCATTCTCACCTTCTCGCTTATCAAAACTGGAAAGCTTCTGTTTGGTTGTGTTGAATATAACCCCGGTTGTATAAGTAATAGTTTCGGGATTAATACCCAGAACGCGCATTTTTGTATTTTTGTTGACCAACCTCCAGTCTCTCTCGTATCCGTTCAGTTTGACAGGGATGTATTTGGTATTTTCAGGATCAGCTGTTGTTGCCGTTCTGGCAGGAGTAAACATTAAGCTACCATAGCCAAAAATGTAAACGGGTTTGTCTGCTTCCTTTTGAGTCTGGCTCGTAGTGTAGGTCGTTTGATGGGGTGAGACTGCTGGCGGATTTGGGGGGGTGGATAACATAAAGGCTCTTCTCTGCTTGTTGTTTACACAATAGGTAAGACAGTATCACAGCACAGAAGTTGCTGACCTTTAGCCTTTGGTCGTATCAATACCGCCAGAACATCGGTGAAAACAACACCATCAAAGTAAAAATCTCCAGTCGACCCAATAGCATGGCGAAGGACAGGATCCATTTAGCCGGGTTCGGCAGGCTTTGATAATTGCTTGCGGCCTCTCCCAGCGCAGGACCAAGATTGTTAAGACAGGAGGCGACGGTCGAGAAGGCGGTGATGGTATCCACGCCCGTTGCCAGTACGGCCAGCTCCAGCCCAACAAACAGGAAGATATAGGCTGAGAAAAATCCCCACACCGCTTCGGCCACCCTGTCGGGTACGGCCCGTCCGCCGAGTTTGATGGCAAAAATTGCGTTCGGGTGGATCAGGCGTTTTAGCTCCCGTGAGCCCTGT
Organism: uncultured Oceanospirillales bacterium; assembly: GCA_947040555.1. Classification (GTDB taxonomy): domain Bacteria; phylum Pseudomonadota; class Gammaproteobacteria; order Pseudomonadales; family Endozoicomonadaceae; genus Sansalvadorimonas. The sequence goes on from CAMRBW010000061.1 coordinate 14,912, forward strand.
TTGAAGATCAACAGAATGCGGATGACCTTCATGCCGCCGCCGGTTGAACCGGCACAGGCACCGGAAAAACTGGTAAAGAACAGCAGCATGGGCAGGAATATGGGCCAGACGGAGAAGTCCGAGATAGAAAAGCCGGTTGTTGTCGCTATAGAGACAACCTGAAACAGTCCGTAACGTATGGCATCCCAGTCTGTATAGGTGCCGGTGTGATGCAGAACCAAAACTGTTACCAGTCCAACACCGACTAAAATGGCAAAATAACCCCGCATCTCTGGATCCCGAAAATAACAAAGAATGTCTTTGTCGTTTAATGCAAAGTAGTGCAGAGCAAAGTTCATCCCTGAAATAACCATAAAAAATATGGCTATCCCTTCGATCAAAGGGCTGTTAAACCATAAAAGACTTTCGTCGTATGTTGAGAAGCCACCGATGGCAACAGTAGAAAAACTATGGGATATGGCATCAAAAGGGCTCATACCGGCCAGCCAGTAGGCAAGAGCACAGGCAATGGTAATAACAAGATAGATATACCAGAGGGTTTTCGCTGTTTCAGCAATGCGCGGGGTCAGTTTGCGATCTTTTACCGGCCCGGGAGCTTCGGTGCGATAGAGCTGCATACCGCCAATTCCCAGCATGGGCAGAATGGCGACTGCCAGCACAATAATGCCCATACCTCCGAGCCACTGGAGCTGCTGCCGGTAAAAGAGAATGGAGCGGGGCAGAGTCTCGATATTGGTGAGAATGGTGGCACCGGTAGTGGTCAGGCCAGACATCGCTTCAAAAAAAGCGTCGGTGATCGTCAATTCCGGCATTTTCATCAACAGGAAAGGCAGTGATGCAAACAGGCTAAGTACCAGCCAGAACAGCACGGTAATTAAAAAACCATCACGTGGTCGCAGATCGTATCTTGTCCGGGAAGCCGGTAGCCAAAAAGCAAAACCGGTAAAAAGTGTGATCGCATAGGTGTAAGCAAAAAGATCGCGTTCAGGCTCCTGGTAAAGCCACGCGACAAACATGGGGGGAAGACTGGCAAAACTGAAAACAACCAGCAGAACCCCAAGAATGCGGAAAATATTTGACGGGTGCATAGACCGTCCTCGTCCCTGAAATTTTGTGTTTTTATTGTTATGGAAGTGACACTTTGGAATATATCAACCCCGTCATTCCCGCGAAGGCGGAAATCCACTACTAACAATGGACCTCCGTCCGTGGGGGTGACGGTAGTATCTTTCTGTGCTGCTTCCTGTGGAGGTTGTCGTATAAACAACCCCCGGTGTTCAGGCGATTCTTCTAGAAGAAGGCAATCCCGACCTGAAACAGTTTCTCTACTTCGGTTATACGCCTCTTGTCGGTCAGGAACAAGATGACATGGTCGCCCGCCTCGATCACGATATGGTCGTGAGCGATCAGAACTTCATCGTTGCGGACGATTGCTCCGATATTGGCTCCCGGAGGCAGCTCCAGTTCGCCAATCGTGCGGCCTACCACCTTGGAACTGTGTCGGTCTCCATGGGCAATAGCCTCAATAGCCTCCGCTGCACCCCTACGAAGTGAGTGAACATTAACTATATCGCCACGCCTTACATGGCGAAGAAGGCTGCCGATGGTGACCAGCTGCGGCGAGATAGCAATATCGATCTCGCCACCCTGCACCAGATCCACATAGGCCGGGTTGTTGATCAATGCCATAACCTTGCGGGCCCCCAGACGCTTGGCCAGCATCGAGGACATCACGTTAGCTTCATCATCATTGGTCAGGGCGATAAAGATATCGGTACCTTCAATGCTCTCGGATTGAAGCAAATCTTTGTCGGAAGCATTGCCATGGAAGACAATGGTGCGGTTCAGCTCCTGGGAGAGCAGGCGACAGCGATCATGGTTACGCTCAATAATCTTGACGTTGTAGCGGTCCTCAATCGCCTGTGCCAAACGCAGGCCGATGTTACCGCCGCCGGCAATAATGATGCGCTTGTAGTCGTCATCCAGACGGCGCAGTTCACTCATCACATCACGGATATGACGGCGGTCAGCGATAAAGAAGACCTCGTCGTCTGCCTCAATAACCGTTGTGCCTTCCGGCGTCACCGGTTGACCACGGCGGAAGATGGCAGCCACGCGAGTATCCACATTGGGCATGTGTTCACGGATAGTACGCAGCTCCTGATTGACCAGGGGCCCGTTGTAGTAAGCCTTAACCGCAACAATCTGTAGACGACCGTTGGCAAAGTCCAACACCTGCAGAGCACCGGGATGCTCGATCAGCCGCTTTATGTGGGTGGTAACCACCTGCTCGGGGCTGATCAAAACATCAACGGGAAAGGCCTCTTCACAGAACAGACCGGTTCGGGTCAGATAGGCCGCCTGGCGAATACGGGCGATCTTGGTCGGTGTATGAAACATGGTGTAGGCGATCTGACAGGCGACCATGTTCACTTCATCACTGTTGGTGACCGCAACCAGCATATCAGCGTCATCGGCACCCGCCTGTTTCAGAACCGACGGGAAAGATGCCATGCCATGCACGGTGCGGATATCCAGTTTCTCCTGCAGATCGCGCAGTCGGGCATTATTGGTATCAACGATAGTAATATCGTTTTCTTCATTAGCCAGGTTTTCAGCGAGGGTTCCCCCTACCTGACCGGCACCAAGAATAATAATTTTCATGACAGTTCTGTTGGTTCAGGCTCTTTTATCAATGGTTATGCAATGGATGGCTGTTTACGCAGACGCGCGTAAAAGAAGCCATCATGTCCTTCCGCCCTGGGCAGAAGCTGCAGACCAAATCCGCCAGCTCTGCTATTCAGCAGACCACATTCCATTTCTGGAGTATCGTGCATGGCATCAGCAGTACGGGCAAGGAAAGCCTCGATTTGTCGGCTATTCTCTTCAGGAAGAATCGAACAGGTGGCGTAAACCATGGTGCCGCCGGGTTTCAGCAGCTTCCACATGGCGTCGAGAATTCTGCCCTGAAGTTCGCACAATTGGGCGATATCTTCCACACGACGCAAAATTTTTATATCTGGATGTCGTCGCACAACACCTGTCGCCGAGCATGGCGCATCAAGAAGTATTCTGTCGTATGGTTTGCCATCCCACCACTCATCGGGGTTGCTGGCATCTCCCTGAACGATCTTTGCATTCAGTTGCAGGCGTTCAAGATTCTCTTTCACTCGCACAAGGCGGGAGGCTTCGAGATCGAGTGCGGTCATATCCAGATTTTCAGTGCTTTCCAGCAGGTGGCAGGTCTTGCCGCCGGGAGCTGCGCAGGCATCAAGCACGCGATCGCCGGGCTGGCATTCCAGTAGTTGGGCAGAAAGCTGTGCCGCTTCATCCTGAACGCTGACCAGACCTTCGGCAAAACCGGGCAGCCTATCAACGCCGACCGCTTCTGCCAGTTGAATACCGTGGGCGCTGAACAGACAAGGGCTGGCGTGAATTTCTGCCGCTTTCAGCTGCTTGAGATAGTCGCTGTGGGACACTTTGGCGACGTTAACCCGCAGAGTCATCGGTGCCTGGCTGTTAGTGCCGGCAATGATATCGCTCAGCTGCTCCGGCCAGCGCTTGGCCAGCTTGCCGTAGAGCCAGTCAGGGAGTTCTGCCCGAATAGCGTCGTCCTTGATGTTCTGCTTTAGCTTTATGTCATCACGCTGAGCACCACGGAGCACCGCATTGACCAGACCATTAGCCCAGGATTTTTTTAACACCTTGGCGGCGCTGACCGATTCACTGATCGCCGCGTGCGGAGCAATGCGCGTGTGGTTCAGCTGGCAGAGACCGATCAGCATCAGCGCACGAACGTCGTTATCGCGATACTTGAGTGGTTTGGTGAGCAGCTGGTCAAGAATGGCATTCAAACTGAACCAGTTTCGTAGTGTCGTATAACACAGCTGGCGCAGCAGGCTGAGGTCACGACCATCAAACAAAGGTTCTACCGCAGGCAAAGCCGTAGCCAGAGATTCGCCCTTCATAACTCTGGCAATAGTGCATGCTGCGTGCAGGCGAACGGATTCTTTTTTGGTTGTAGGCTCTTTTTTGGCTGTAGACACTTTTTTGGCTGTAGGCTCTTTTTTGGCTGTAGACACTTTTTTGGCTGTAGGCACTTTTTTCACAGTCACTTTCCAATCCTCAACCCAGTACTATACCGGGAGCAAACATCTCCCTGCGGCTATTAAGCAGATCCAGAACATTCATCGCTTTGCTACCTGGCAGTTGCAGCTTTTTCAGACGCAGAATACCTTCACCACAGGCGACATCGATACCCTGTTTATCAGCCTTGATAATAGTGCCGGGTGCTGTGC
>CAMRBW010000062.1 GCA_947040555.1 uncultured Oceanospirillales bacterium
TTCTTTTTTAAAGAACACTTATCATCGCATCTTGTGATAAGTGGCTGATTCATCTTCCGTTTTGTTGGAAGCGGAAGCCGTTAGGCTGCCTGATCAGCGAGGCCGCTATTTTACCGAAGGCCTGTTCGGTGTCAAGTGATTCCTGATTTTAAAATCTTTAAAATCGAGAGTGTTAACCCGAAGGTTTGCTCTGGAATCTCTCAACGATGTTGCCGTAGCTGTTTGGCCGGCGGCAACGAGGGGCGAATTCTACTCCAATAACCTTCACTGTCAACAGGATTCTTTAAATAATTCATTCCGCACACCGGGGAGAATAGTACAGGCTTCTATAGTTACTGAGAGTTCAGCATAGTTTTGGCACTGAAGTGCTACAAGCCTGCCAAATATATAAGGTAAAGTGATTCCATTACTATTTAATTGAGAGCAGCTGGGTGCCATGAAGAAAACATCGTCCTTATTCCTCTTTGCGGTTTTCTGCACAATTGGAAGCCTAATCGGAAGCTTCAATGCTTCGGCCAGCAGTACCGTTTACCGCTGGGTAGATGAGAAAGGTGTTACTCACTTCGGCAAGCAACCTCCGCCAACAGGTACGTCACATCAAACCATAAAGACACGCGAAACTAGTACGCAACGCCCCTCCCCAGACGAAAGCCTGTCTCCGCGTTCAAGCAAGAACGAGGAAAATAAGGTTCCGGATGAATACTCTAAACAATTGCAAAAGCTAGCCCAGCAGAATGATGATAGCTGCCAGCGGTCCAAAACAAACAAGCAGACGCTATTGAATAATCATCGTGTTCGACTGCAGGGATCGGACGGAAATGCACGGGTTCTGTCCCATGAAGAGAAACTGCAAGAGTTGCAGAAAGCTGACGAAGCCATCAAGGCATTTTGTGAATAGAGCACCTTCGCCGTATAAGGGTGCCCGGCGCATAGCCTTCGGACACCCTTTTCCTGTCTTCTATTAATTGACTGCGTTATCGATTCATAGAGCTGTCGAGACGAGCCACAACATCCAGAATACGTGCACCATCAACCCGCGTGGCGGCCAGTGCTTCTTCCGCATAGGGATGAACCTGCGCCCCTTTAGGTAATGGTGCCTGCTGTTCAATAATGGCTCTCAGGCGCGGGATATAGATCCATTGCAACCACTCCGTAAACGTCAGCGTATCAACGCAGAATGGTTCCGGGCTGGACAGCGCCTCAATAGAAGGTGGCATACCCATCCAGCAATCACTTGAACGCAAAACAGTTTCCAGTTCATCTAACAGAACAGAGACTTCCTGACTCAATATTCCAAACTCCAAAATGACAAAGCCGAGATTAATTCAGACTATCCAACAACTGCTCCAGATGTTCCCGCAAAACGGGCTGCCGAGTGAAGTACAAACCACGCCGAGCGAGAGAAGCTGCCTCACCATTGTCGCCTTCTACATGACGAACAGTTGCCAGATAGTAGTAGACCAGACCGTCCTGCGGAGAGATACGCAGCGCCCGGCTCAGTTTCTGCAGGGCACCATTGATATCACCACCCTGCCAGGCCATCCTGCCTTCATTGAGCAGTACAGCTGTCGCCATAGGCCGCCTGGCCGATGTGACCTTCTCCAGATAGGCGTATTTATCCTGAATCGGTTTCTGTACGGTTGTAACTGTGTCGTAAGAAGGATAAACACCAGGAACTCTTTGCTGGCTACTACACCCGCCCAGAATCAGTGCGCTCAAACATAAAACAAGCAGACGTACATCTAACTGTTTTCTTACATTCACATCCATCACACCAAAACATCCAACCACGACCGGCAGAATAGCACGACTTCTGAGGCTATTTTTCACATTCATTTCATCCAGTCCCACACAGCCTTGAACGTTTTGATCAGCTCAACTGCGTCATCTATCAGTACCGACCTATCCTGCCTATCCTGCCTATCTTGTACTTGAGGCCTGCTGACAACCTGCGATCTAACAACACAAGGAGCGTACTGCAATGGCTCTGAACCCTTGATAAACGGCAATGTAATTTCGTTACGGCAGCCAGTACCACCGAGCATCCCTGTCGTACGATCAATATCGTAGAAAGCGATATCTGAAGAGAGCGGTGGCTCAAGAGATTGCAGCGGTCGCTGACTCATAAAGTCGGACCAGATACGCAAGGCACCACTGCTACCGGTGTAACGGGTAGCGGTATTATCATCACGCCCCAGCCACGTAACGGCCAGTGTGTCCGCAGAGAAACCGGCAAACCAGCTATCCCGGAGTTCATCTGTCGTCCCGGTTTTACCTGCAACCTTTATAGATAATGGTATTTTTTGGTAAGCAGCCTTGCCGGTTCCCTCGCTCATCGTCGTCTGCATGGCATGGTTGACCAGCTCTACCGATGATGCCGGAAAGGCCTCTTCAACAGAGAGGCTGTATTGCGTTAATGGTTGACCATAGGCGTCCAGTACCGCATCAATGGCTCGCAGAGGCACACGGTAACCGCCGGAAGCCAGCGTCTGATACATGGCAGCCACTTCAATCGGGCTGAAATCAATAGAACCCAGCAACAGAGAGGGATATTTCGCCACATTGCGAACCATACCCATGTCCTTTAGCGTCTCGATCACTGATGACAGACCAACATCTATCCCCAATCGTGCAGTGGCCTGATTGTAGGATTTCGCCAGCGCCATATAGAGTGGCACCTCGCCATGGGATTTCTTATCGTAATTTTGCGGTGACCAGTCTTTGCCATTGCTTTCGGTCAGAGTCAGTGACTCATCCGACAGCGGCGTGGCTAATGTGTAACGTTCAGGCTGCAGCAGTGCGGTCAGATAGACGGCAGGTTTAACCAGAGAGCCTATCGGACGGTTGGCATCCAGAGCACGATTAAAACCTGCAAAACCGGCATCCCGACCACCAACGACAGCCTGCACCTCGCCAGTTCGAGCCGAAGTGACCACCATAGCCGCTTCCAGACCCGTATCCTTACCACCATCAAGCTGCTTTGTAAGCCTGCTAACACTCGCCTGCGCCTGCTGCTGCACGATGGGATTCATATGGGTGAAGATACGCAAACCTTCACTGGTCAAATCGGCATTATCATAATCCTGACGTAACTGTCGTTTTACCAGATCAATGTAGGCCGGAAAGGCATTGGCATGCAGTCGTTCAGTAGAGACGACACCCAATGGGTAACCCTTGGCCTTGTCTGCATCAACCTGAGAAATAGTGCCCTGGTCGGCCATCATATCCAGTACCAGGTCACGACGGGCTTTGGCCCGTTCAGGATAACGCCGGGGGTTGTACCAGGATGGGCCTTTAACCATCGCCACCAGTAATGCCTGTCTGGCCAGATTCAGCTCGCTGAGCGGACGGGCAAAATAGAACTCACTGGCCAGAGCAAATCCGTTCACCGAACGCCGCCCCTGCTGACCGAGATAGACCTCGTTCAGGTAAGTTTCCAGAATTTCATCCTTGGTGTGGTGCCACTCCAACAGCAGGGACATAAAAGCTTCTTCAATTTTGCGGGCAAACGTGCGCTGGTTACTGAGATAGAAGTTTTTTACCAGCTGCTGAGTAAGAGTACTACCGCCCTGCACAATGGCTCCGGCCTTAATATTGACCGCCATAGCGCGCGCTATACCCTTGGGCGAGATACCCCAGTGCTCATAAAAATCCCTGTCTTCAACCGTGACTAACGCTTCCAGCAAAGTCTCCGGAACATCGGGTAACCGGGCAAGAGTCCGATCTTCAAAACTGGCGGGGTAGATGCCACCCATCAGCTGGGGATCAAGCCGGATAACAGGAATATTCTTGCCATCTGTCGTAGTCAGGCGCTGAAGATGGTTGCCAGAAAATGTCGCCCTCAGCTTGACTGCATTCCGGGTGCCATCAGGAAACTGAAAACCACGCACATAGATTTCAAAGGTATTGCCGTTGCGGGAAAACAGACCAGGACTGTCTGGCCTTTCAACCGGCTGATAGCCCTGACGATGCAACTGCTCGTGAAGCTGATCCGGATCCAGAGACATCCCTTCGTAAAGCTCAACAGGCTGAGCATATACCTTGGCAGGAATCGCCCACTTCTTCCCATTAAAGGTTTTGGTCACCACATCATTGAGATGCCCCAGCCAGACGATAAAAATAATGGCTCCACCCAGTGCCAACGTGCCGAGTAATCGGCTAGAGGGTCGCCACCATGGGCGCCTCCTCTTTTGGCCTTGAGAGGAACGTTTGGATTTTAAAGAAGATGTTTTCTTGGTCATGGTCGGATTATATGTGGCAGCCCAGAAGAGATAACAGCGTAAAAAACCGAAAATAGTTACTGGGTTTCAGCAACATTCTCAGTCGACCTGTTAACCAAACCGGCGAACCTTTATATTCTTCGTCTATCATTACTGTGTTAATAATGACTAACTGTTCTATCGGAATGCAAAAGGATTTGCCTTGATGGAGCTCATTGATATGAAAAATCTGGGCAGGACATCTGTTCAGTGGTTGAAGGCCGTTGGCATTCACAGTCCGGAACAGCTGCGTTCAGTCGGGGCAGTTGCGGCCTATAACAAGGTTCGGGGACGAGGCTTTCGAGTATCCAAGGTTCTCTTGTATGCTCTGGAAGGAGCATTATTGGGTATCCACTGGAATAAACTTGAGGACGAACACAAAATTCGTCTACTCAATGAGGCGGACGAACCGCCAGAAAGCCTCTTTTAGGGGGGGTTATAACACCACCCAGCAGACAAAGCCGATCAGGCAGGGCAGGAAAAAACCTACCAGCGCCCCTGACTCCCGATCGCCCCCCCGCCTCTCGGCGACATCCCCTAACCACCAGGTTAATCCCAGCCAGATAGCAACGGTAACGGCAATGCCTACCCATTGCCACCAAAGCAGCCCTGCAAAAAGTGCGAGTAAATCCATACGTTCCAGCCCTCTTCATGTTGGTGTACTTTTTGATGACTTGCCGGAAGTCCCAGCCAGTATGGCAAAAAGAACGAAATACACCTGTTTTAGACAAAATTAAAAGTAAAGGTTCAAGGGTATGACTGTCTATTAGCCTTAGGTCGTACAGCCTTAGGTCGTACAGCCTTAGGTCGTACAGCCTTAGGTCGTACAGGCTCAAGGGTTTTCCCGTTATACTCGCCAGATATTATTCAGGGGGATAAATGATGCACAGACTCTGCGCGGTCAGCGATATTGCCGAGCCCGGCAGCAAAGGTTTTAACAGCACACCAAAGGGGCCCGTTTTCGCAGTACGTTTCGATGGGGAGGTTTATGTCTATGCCAACTCCTGCCCCCACCTGAGCGTCAACCTGGAGTGGCAAGAGGATCAGTTTCTCGATCAGGACGACCGCTTGATTCAATGCTGCGTACACGGCGCCCTGTTTCGCATTGAAGATGGAGAGTGTCTGGCCGGCCCATGCGAGGGGGATTCCCTGACCGCCATTCCCCATAACGTGGAAAATGGCGATCTTTTTCTTATGGGCTGAAGTCTAATAAAGGAAAAAGCCAATACCGGCAAACAGTGGCACCATCAGAGCGATAGGTAACTTCCAGGTCACCATCAGCAGGTAGGCTAACAGCACCAGTGCTACATCCTGCGCATCTTGGATGGCAAAGGTCACCACCGGGTTATAAAAGGCTGCCAGAAGAAGGCCGACAACTGCCGCATTTATGCCGTGAATAGCGGCGCGCAGTTTCGGCATATTTTTCAGACGGGTCCAGAATGGCCAGGCCGCTGTCAACAACAGGAAAGAGGGCGCAAAGATGCCAAACAACGCCGCCAACGCATAGCTCAGACTGAACGTGCCACCATAGGTTCCACCCAGGAACGGTGCCAGCGTAAACATCGGACCAGGTACAGCCTGAGCCGCACTATAGCCAACAATAAAAGCTTCCGGGCTGACACCCGCTGCATGTACGACTTCGGCCTGTAGCATCGGCAGCACAACATGACCGCCACCAAATACCAGCGCACCTGCGCGGTAGAAGCTGTCGAAAATACCCAGAGCCCCTTCGCTGCCTGCCGCCACAACCGGTAACACAAACAGCCCGGCAAGAAATAACACACCTGCAACCAGTGCCGTTTTTTTACCACCCACATTATGGGAAAACGACACCTGATCAACGGTCTCATTTCTATAAACCGCATATCCGATCACGCCGGCACCAAGAACAATCCCAACCTGAGTAAACACATGGGGCAGAAGCAGCATGAAACCAGCCGAGATCAGCGCCAGCGTTATACGGGGACGATCAGGACAGAGAGACTTGCCCATCTTGATCAGCGCATCAGCAACCACAGCCACGGCAAACAGCTTTACGCCCTGCAGCACCCCCATAGCGGCAGAGAGACCGGCTATCTGCTCATAACCCAGCGCCAGCAGAATCATTACCAATGCGGAAGGCAGGGTAAAGCCGATAAAAGCAGCAAAAGCCCCTACAACACCGGCACGCTCAAAGCCAATACTCATGCCGACCTGACTACTCGCCGGACCAGGCAACATCTGGCACAAAGCGACAGTATCGGCATAATCCTGCTCACTCAACCAACGTCTTTTATCAACAAATTCCTTGTGAAAATAACCGAGGTGAGCAGTTGGCCCACCAAATGCGTACAGTCCTAACACAAAAAAACGCCAGAACACCTCTGCACAGTTTCCTGTACGCGTCCCCGCCATTGTGTTTTTCATCATAAATAATGTGCTCTCGTTTCCAACATTTTGTAGTGGCTATTTTGTAGTGAGCATTGCTTCTACGGCAGTACCAATTGCAACGGTCTGTTAAGGATTATCTCTTCCTGTGTGATCGAACACCCCCACACCATTACATCGACGCCTGCGGCTATTGCATGTCTCAACGCTTCGCCGTAAACCGGATCAATACTGTCCGCCGGGCTCACCCGGTCAATGCCAGTATGTTGAACACAAAACAGCAAAACCGCCCGCTGACCATTAGCTACAACATATTCCAGTTCTCGTAAATGCTTCTGACCACGGGTTGTCACCGCATCGGGAAACTCCCCTCCACCATGATCTGTGGCCAGAGTGACACTTTTTACTTCGATGTAGCAGTCCGGCAGATCCTCTCCAGAAAGAAGTAAATCTATACGACTACTCTCTTCGCCATACTTAACCTCTCGTCGTATAGTCTGATAGCCCGCAAATTCCGGAATAACCTTGTTCTCCAGCGCTTCCTGAACGACAGCATTTGCTCGCCCGGTATTTACACACGCCAGGGCCTGAATAAGCTCATTACCGTATGTCACCGGAATCTCAACCAGCTCCCAGGTACACGGAAATTTTCTTTTGGGATTGCCGGAATCGGAGAACCAGACTCGAGCAAATTCGGGCTGACAGTTTTTCATGGAACCGGTATTGGGACAGTGAATAATGGTCTCTGATCCATCGGGAAGACGTACGTCTGCGAGGAAACGTTTGTACCGTTTCAGCAGAATTCCACTTTGTAGCGAAGGCTCAAAACGCATAAGTGACTCTTTACAAAAGAAAATAGTTATTTAAAATTAATTATTGATTCTAATTAATACTAACAACACTAAAGATAGTTTTGTCCTTGTGCCTGAATGTCTGAGAGATGTGGCCAAATTTTTAGAGTTGTAGTGGTTGTCTTAACCCGCAAAATTTCAGGTAGCATCCTGTGACGGGTTCTGGTAGCTTCTCCGACCCTTGGCAAGTTGTGCCAATCCCGGGGCTCAATTTTTGAGCAATATCCCGCAGGACGATGACTTGGATAAAACGGGGCTGTGAGCATGTCAGCACAAAACAAACCAGAGAACGGCAATATCTTAAAAACCTTCCAACCTTACAAGGAAAAGAAGGGTGAGGAGTACATGTGTGATCGCCAGATCGAACACTTCGACCAGATCCTCAGGAACTGGAAGAGGGATTTGATGGAAGAAGTTGATCGCACCGTTCATCACATGAAAGATGAAGCATCAAACTTCCCTGATCCGGCAGATCGTGCCAGTCAGGAAGAAGAGTTCAGTTTAGAACTCCGTACCCGCGATCGTGAACGTAAGCTCATCAAAAAAATCGAGCAGACCCTGGGTCGTCTTGATGAAGGTGACTATGGTTACTGTGACTCTTGCGGTGTAGAAATCGGTATCCGTCGTCTGGAGGCTCGTCCTACAGCCACGCTGTGTATTGACTGCAAAACCCTTGCAGAAATCAAAGAAAGACAAATGGGTCACTGAATTTATTCATAAATCCTTGCAAAAACGCTCACCCTATACAGGTCGATTCGCCCCCTCTCCGACCGGTCCATTACATTTCGGTTCCCTGATCGCCGCTCTGGCCAGTTATCTGGATGCCAGAGCAGCCTCAGGGTGCTGGCTTGTGCGTATTGAAGATATCGATCCTCCCCGCGAGCAGCCGGGAGCTTCTGATCTGATTCTGAAGGCACTGGACGTTTATGGTCTGCATTGGGATGGCGAAGTCTTGTATCAGCATCAGCGGCTTGGTGCCTATCGTGACACCCTTGCTGCATTGAAGGGTGAAGCGCTTGCCTACCCCTGTATCTGTACCCGCAAAGAGCTAGCCAGCTATCTGCCCAACTATCCGGGCTTCTGTCGTTCGCGCACAGATGCAGGTTGCCCTGAGCTAGCTCATGCCATTCGCTTTAATGCTATGGATCAGGTGGTTGTATTTCAGGATCGTATTCAGAAAGAGCAGAGCTTCAGTCTTGAAGAGCTGGGGGATTTTGTCGTCTTTCGCAAAGATGGCCTGTTCGCCTATCAGCTGGCCGTGGTCGTAGATGATGAGCACCAGGGCGTAACAGATATTGTTCGCGGTATTGATCTGATCGACTCCACTCCTCGCCAGATAACTCTGCAAAAAGCACTTGGGTTCCACACTCCCCGCTATGCACATCTACCGGTTATCACCAACGAGTTTGGCGATAAGCTCAGCAAGCAAAATAAAGCAGCCGCACTTCCGCTAAAAAACCCCGAACCAACACTGTGGTTAGCCATGAAGGCTCTCGGGCTTCCCGTTGATAGCGCCATCCGCAACGGCTCCGTTGAAGAGATGCTGATCTGGGCACAGCAGCACTGGAGCCTGTCACCGCTTCAGCAGCAAACCTCGATACCGGAAGCCAGCCTGACTCTCGATTAAAAGCTTTTGATTAAAAGCTCTGGACTAAAAATCTCTGAACTAAACGTCTCTGAACTAAAAGACTCTGGACCAAAAGACTCTGGACTAAAAATACATTCCATAAAATTATGCTCAAACGCATCCTGTAACTTAGTATGCTGGCAGCCTCCTGTCGTTATGAAGGTATCGTTATCGAGGTATAGCTATGGAAGCCTGTCCGCATGACTCTTGAATTGAGTGAACTGACACTCTACAGCACCGCCTATTTTTCTCTTCTGTTTACTGCCGCATGGTTAGCCGACAGAGGTTGGATTTCCCATCGCATTACCTTCCATCCGTTCACTTACACCCTGACTTTGGGAGTCTGTGCCAGTGCCTGGGCATTTTATGGTGCGGTAGGAATGGCGTATCAGGACGGTCTCGTTTTTCTGACGCTTTATCTGGGCATCTCTGTGGTCTTCCTGCTGGCGCCATGGCTGCTCAGCCCGATACTGCGCATAACCAGAGATCATCAACTGAGATCATTGGCGGATCTGTTTGCGTTTCGTTTCTGTAGCCCCACAGTCGGAGTTTGCACGACACTCATCATGCTCTTGGCCATGCTGCCATTGGCGTCTATGCAAATTCAGGCCGTTGCCGACTCGCTGCACATACTCACTCGTGAAGGCAAACCCGAACAGCTGGCGGCTGGCTTCTGCATCATCATCACCCTTTTCACCATAGCGTTTGGCACTCGCCGTATATCCAGTCGGAAAGAAAACAACGGATTGGTTTTTGCCATCGCCCTTGACTCTTTTGTGAAGCTGGTCGCAATACTGGCATTCAGCGGCACTATTTTATCTGAAGTATTTGGCAGTCTACCGGAGTTAAAAAACTGGCTACGGGATAATCACACAACGTCAAACCTGCTACAGATCACATTCGACGGTGACCTCTGGGCAACAATGCTACTGGTCTCCTTTGCGGCGGCAACAGTCATGCCTGGTATGTTTCATATGACTTTTACCGAACGTCAGAATAACCGTGACCTCAACAGAGCCCGATGGGGGCTTCCTGTTTATCTTCTGCTGATGAGCTTGCCGGTACCGCTTATTCTCTGGGGAGCTTTGAAACTGACTGTTTCGACAACCCCCGAATATTTCGCTCTCGGTATCGGCCTTAAGCTCGGTAGTCCCCTGATGATCTTGCTTGTTTACACGGCGGCTATATCAGCAGCAGGCGGCGTGATCATCGTAACAATCATCGCACTGTCCGGCATGGTTATGAATCACCTGATACTGCCCGTTTATCAGCCGCCCAAGGGAGTCAATATTTACCGCTGGCTGAACGGGAGCAAGCGTGTTTTGATCGCCTTTATGATGCTTGTGGCCTACGGGTTTTATCGCATGCTGGAGGCAGAGCTGGATCTGACCACTGTCGTTATCGTCTCGTTTATCGGCGGCTTACAATTTTTGCCGGGGTTACTTGCAACCATTTACTGGCCACGAGCCAACCATTATGGCTTTCTGGCGGGGCTGGGTGTAGGTTCGCTGATCTGGTTTGTCACCTTGCTGATACCTCTGGTGAGAGTGGACGATGTCATTAACATCACTGGTTTGAGTTTTACATTACAAGGCACAGACTGGCATGGTTTTGCACTGGCCTCTTTTATTGTAAATAGTCTGGTATTGGTCATTGTCAGCCTGACAACAGAAGGCACAGCCGAAGAAAAAAATGCAGCCCGAATCTGCTCTGCACGCTCTTTTGGACACTCCGCCAGACACCCGCTACAGGCTGCCTCCTCGTTGGAATTTCAAAAAAAACTCTCGCCACAGCTGGGACAAGCAGCCCAAAACGAAGTTTTTTTAGCGTTGCGAGATCTGGACATGTCCCCCGATGAAAACCGACCATATGCACTCCGTCGCCTGCGTGAGCAGATAGAAGCCAATCTCTCAAGCCTGATGGGGCCAAGTGTGTCAAAAAATATCATCAATCGGTGCCTGATCTGCAATGATGACTATGCCAAAAACAGTGCAAAATTCACCGACATCAACCATATTGAAAACCAGATAGATGAGTGTCGCTACCACTTCACGGGGCTGGCAGCCGAGCTGGATACACTACGCCGTTATCATCGTCAGATTTTGCAAAGTCTGCCGATGGCGGCCTGCTCTTTTGGTGAGGATGGAGAGATCCTGATGTGGAATCAGGCCATGACCATGCTCACTGGAATTTCTGACTCGATAAGCGTCGGGGGTCGGGTTGATTGTCTCTCTTCCCCATGGCAAGAGCTGCTTACAGAATTTCTCAAAGATTATGCGCTGCCCGGAGAACAAAAACATTTATCGCTCAATGGTCAGCCCCGAGTTCTGAATCTGCAGAAAAGCTTTCTCGAAGCTGTCGGCAATACCGTCATCGTGATCGAAGATCAAACCGAGTTCTGGCTAATGGAACAGAAGCTGATGCACAGTGAACGTCTGGCATCTATCGGCCAACTTGCAGCAGGTGTCGCCCATGAGATTGGTAATCCAGTGACCGGTATTGATTGTCTGGCCCAGGAGCTACGCAGCCTGTCTGACAATGAAGAGATACAGGAAGTTGCCGAAGAGATCCTTGCACAAACGCAGCGTATTGCCCGCATTCTGCGATCACTGATTAACTTTGCCCACAAAGACCAGCCTACCCTTGAAAAAACGACGAAAGCCGTCAATCTTTATGACTGTGCTGATGAAGCCATCGGCCTTATGGTGCTGGGTAAAACAGGTCGAAACATTCGCTTTATCAACAACTGCGACCCGCACCATCTTATCATTGGCGATGGTCAAAAGATTATCCAGATACTGATCAACCTGCTTGGCAATGCCCAGGATGCCTCACTTAATGAAGCCGAGATTTATGTCAGTACAAACTACCGGGATCATACCGTTATCCTTGAGGTAACCGACCAGGGATGTGGTATTCCTGAAGAGCATCAAAACAAGATCTTCGAGCCATTTTTCACGACCAAGGGTGTCGGCAAAGGCACGGGCTTGGGCATGGCTCTGGTTTACAGCATCGTAGAAGAACATTTTGGTACCATCTCAGTGCGTTCTCCTGTTAATACAGAAGAGAGAACCGGTACAACCATCAGTATCAGTCTGCCGGAGTTTCGAACAATATCTGATACTGATACCAACGTATCCCCCATACAGTCCGTACCACATAATTAGAGGCAAACGAATGAACTCCGGAAAGATTCTGGTCATAGAAGATGAGCCAGTTATTCGTTCGTCACTTCGACGGCTACTGACGCGTAACAACTATGAGGTCACGGAAGCGGCATCCGTAACTGATACTCGTGAACTGGCGTTGGAATCTTTCGACTTGATCATTTCAGACCTACGCCTGCCAGGAGAGCCGGGCACAACCATGATCCAGCTAGCGGCTCAAACGCCGGTGCTGATCATGACCAGCTATGCCAGCCTGCGCTCGGCGGTAGACACTATAAAGATGGGCGCTGTCGACTATATCGCCAAACCTTTTGACTATGACGATATGTTGCAGGCTGTTGCCAATAGCATTCGTCAGAAGAGAGAAGCTGCACCAGTACCAAAAACAGCACCTGTAATAGAAGCCAGGCCGGCTCATTCCGAGACCAAAAAAGTTCAGCTTTCCGAAAATCCAGCCGGTATTATCGGTCAAAGTCAGATAATGCAGACCCTGTTTAACCGCATCAATCGGGTTGCACCAACCGAGGCGACGGTGCTGGTCTTCGGAGAATCCGGCACTGGCAAGGAGCTGGTAGCCCGCGCTCTCCATGAAACCAGCAAACGCAGCCAGCAGACGATGATCTCGGTAAACTGTGCCGCCATTCCTGAAACCCTGATTGAATCGGAACTGTTTGGTCACGAAAAAGGCGCCTTTACCGGCGCAGCTACCACCCGCAACGGTCTTATTGAAGCCGCCGACGGTGGCACACTATTCCTCGACGAGATCGGCGAGCTGCCGCTAGAAGCCCAGGCTCGTCTGCTTCGGGTGCTTCAGGAAGGCGAGATCCGCAGAGTTGGTGCGGTCCAATCCCGCAAGGTCAATGTACGTCTGATTGCTGCAACCCACAGAAATCTCAAGGAAATGGCAGAGAATGGTAAGTTCCGGGAAGACCTCTACTACCGCCTCAACGTTGTTCAGCTCACCCTTCCACCGCTGCGAGAGCGGGGTGAAGATGCCACTTTGCTGGCACAATATCTGCTGAAAAAGACGACTGAGCGTATGGGTATTGACGACCCCATGATTCTTTCACCAGACGCCATGATGGCGATCAGCCGACATCCGTGGCCTGGTAATGTTCGCGAGTTGGAAAATGCCATCGAGAGAGCGGTCATTCTCAGCGAGGACGAGATGATCACGTCGGACCTTATGGGTCTGGATTGCGCCATATCCTCCGCCAATCACAAGAATGAACCCCAGCAGCAAGGTGATAAAACACTGTCTATGGAGGACTATTTCATCCGTTTCGTACTGGAGCACCAGCATCAGATGAATGAAACCCAGCTATCCAATAAACTTGGCATCAGCCGAAAGTGTCTGTGGGAGCGTAGAAAACGCTTTGGTATTCCACGAAAAGAGGCAAGCTTATAAGTCAGCCTCTGATGTACCTGCTACGCTCCCGATTTACTCTACAATTATTTAAAACCATAAGAGCGAATCCGAGGATGAGAGCGTGCTGGATCACAAGGACGACTTAAACACAACTTTCACCATGCAAATACAGCCCCTGTTTCCATCGTTCGGAGTGGGCATTATTTCCAGCGCATGGCTGCTTGTCAGCGGCCTTCTGTCGCTGACGATTCTCGTTTTTCCCGCACCCGCATTCGCAGAGAACCCTGGTGCGAAGCCAATGACGTTATGTGCGAGCATGCGCATGGAGCGCCAGCATGAGATTAACCGTAATCCAGATATAGAGCAGCTCGTGCCTCTGCGAAAAAGCAGTAATGCCAACTGTTTCATTCCCTCTGAAAATCTCTATTTTGCCAGCCTTGTTGCCGCTGAAAAAAAACTCGGCCTCCATGCCCCCTGGTATCAAACCATAGGGGAAGAGATCAGAGAAAAAGCCCGGCTAGCCTGTGAGGTTATGGGTTACGGAGATTCCCCGCAAACCATGACCATGACCATGAATGAGTGCATCGCCGTCCGCCACAACGAGATGATGAACCCTTACAATGACCAGTACCGTCAGGAATCGATTCAATACATCAACAAACGGAATGACATGGGTGCACAACTGGTCGAGCAGTGTGTAAGCGCTTTCTACCAGAAGCTGCCTAAGCTGCCACGACAGATCCAGTTTCCGCTGGCCTATTATGATCGCAAGATCCACGCCTATCCGAGCTGGTATCTGGAATCCCAGATACATGATGACGATTGGCTGGTAAATATGCAGAAAACCATGGCCAGCCATGTTATCACCAAGGCACTGGGAACACAGTGTCCCGGAGATATGATCTGGTGGTTGTATCTTTCAACGTAAACTGTCCCAAGTCCGGGTCTGTGGTACTATGTATCCCTTTATCCCTCATGGCACAGACCGGCTTACAAAAAAAGGGCTGTTCATGGCCGCAACCAGAGAACACAACATATTATGACTGGCGGGCGCAAAGGACTCATCGGATTCCTGTCCAGGCTTTTCATCCACAAGCCAACACCGACTACAGAACCCGAACGCAGGATTATCCCCCGGGATCATCATCCTGTATCGCGTAAACTCATCAACGATAACGCCCTCAAAGTGCTATATCGTCTGACCAGTCAGGGTCACGACGCATGGCTTGTGGGAGGCAGTATCCGTGACCTTCTGCTGGGGCTGACACCAAAAGATTTTGATATCGCCACCAGCGCCTCTCCCGAAACCGTGCGCGCCCTCTTTCGTAACTCCCGGATTATCGGCCGTCGTTTCAAGCTGATTCACGTGGTTTACGGGCGGGATGTTATCGAAGTCGCCACCTTCCGCGCCAATCACGAGGAAGACGCAGGCACTCAGCATCGGGACAAAGCACACCTTTCCGATTCGGGGCGGATTCTGCGGGATAATGTCTACGGCACCATTGAAGATGATGTTATCCGTCGGGATTTCACTATCAACGCCCTCTATTACAGCCCGGTAGATTTTTCCATCCACGACTTTTGCGGTGGCATCGAAGATATTTACAATTGTCAGATTCGCCTGATCGGTGATCCTGTCCGTCGCTACCACGAAGATCCGGTCCGCATGCTGCGCGCCATACGGTTTGCGGCCAAGCTGGATTTTGATATCGAGGAGAGCACGGCAGCCCCGATCAATGAGCTGGGCTACCTTCTGCGGGATATTCCCTCTGCACGCCTGTTCGACGAGAGCCTGAAAATGTTCCTGTCCGGCTACGGCCTGCAGACCTTCCGGAAAATGCTGGACTATGACCTGTTTGCCTCGCTATTCCCGGCAACAGACTCAGCCCTGTACGACGACCCTCGCGGCCTGCATCTCCTGGAGCGGGCGCTGGAGAGTACCGATGACCGGATCGCCCAAGGCAAACCGGTCACCCCGGCCTTCTTCTATGCGGCTGCACTGTGGCCACCACTGCAGGCCATGCACGAAGATCTGATCGCCCAGGGCATACCGCCGGTTCCGGCTCTCCATCAGGCGGCCATGAATGTGGTTGCCAATCAGTGCACGCACACGGCCATTCCCAAGCGCTTTACCATTCCTATGCGGGAGATCTGGGATCTGCAACATCGGCTTGAGCGCCGTCAGCCTCGCAAGATCGAAGAGATTACGACCCACCCTCGCTTTCGGGCGGCCTATGACTTCCTGCTACTGCGGGAAGAGTCCGGCGAGCACCTCGACGGGGCGGGTAAATGGTGGACCAAGTATCAGGAAGCCAATCCTCATCTCTTGCCAGAACATCGCGACTCACGTCGTTCCAGACATGAGCATCGGGATGATTATGACAAGCCTGAGCGCAAAGATTCGCGCGATCACAAAGATTCGCGCGGTCACAAAGAGTCTCACGGTCACAAAGAGTCTCACGGTCACAAAGAGTCTCACGGTCACAAAGAGTCTCGCGGTCACAAAGAGTCTCATGGTCACAAAGAGTCTCATGGTCACAAAGAGTCTCGCAGTCACAAAGAGTCTCGCGGTCACACATCCGACAAAAGCACCGCTCCTGACAAAAGCACCGCGCCGGATAACACCCGTGGCGAAAAAGCAACCGTCGACCAGGATAACAAACGTCGCCGGCGCGTCCGCAGACGCAAGCCTACCCGCAACCAACCTGATTAAGTCACCATGACAAAGCCCGTATCTGTCACCGTCTACATCAGCCTTGGCAGCAACCTTGAACAGCCGGAACAGCATGTGCTGACGGCTGTCGAGGAGATCGCAGACATTCCCTGCACACAGCTCACCGGTGTTTCAAAGATCTATCGCAGCGCTCCGGTTGGTCCTGGGGATCAGGAAGATTACATAAACGCCGTCGCGGAAGTGGGAACAACGCTTGAACCACTGGCGCTGTTGGATGCCCTGCAGGCCATCGAGTTGAAACATGGTCGTGAGCGCAAGGTGCGCTGGGGCGCTCGCACTCTCGATCTTGACCTACTTCTGTATGGTGAAACCACTATCGACAGTGAACGGCTAACCGTTCCCCATAGGGAGATGCACTGGCGTAACTTTGTGCTTTTCCCACTTGCAGATATCAATCCTGACCTTATTCTGCCAACCGGACAGAAGCTGCAAAAACTTTTGTTAGAGGTGGGAAACGAAGGGCTTTCAATAGGGACAACAGATGATAGATTCTGTACTGGAAAAGCCATCTGATTTCCACCACTATAACGCCCTTCTGCCTTATCAGACACAACTGCTCATAATGTCCCGGCCTGCCTCGGAATGATTCAGCAGGCCACTCTGGTGACCAGGAGCAGCTACAGATATTACTTCAGGATTCTATGGCCAAGACTACTCTCCACACGCTGCTCAAAATGAAGCAGACCGGTGAAAAATTCTCTTGCCTGACATCATATGACGCCACTCAGGCGCATATGGTGAGCAGCCAGGGAACACACGTTATTCTCGTGGGTGACTCCCTCGGCATGGTAGTTCAGGGGCGCGACTCTACTGTGCCTGTCACTATGGAGGATATGGTTTACCACACCCGTTGTGTCAGCCGTGGCAACACCGATGCCATGATCATGTCCGACATTCCGTTTATGGCCTGTGCGACGTCTGAGCAGACTTACACCAATGCCGCAGCGCTGATGCAGGCCGGTGCCGAGATCATCAAACTGGAAGGCGGTCGCTGGTTATGCGAGACCGTTCGTGGTTTGTCCGAACGCGGTGTTCCCACCTGTCTGCATCTGGGTTTAACACCACAGTCGGTCAGCATGCTCAGCGGCTATAAAGTGCAAGGGCGAGATGAAGAATCTGCCACTCGCATGATCGAAGATGCCCGTCTGCTGGCGGAAGCTGGTGCCAATATTTTGCTGCTCGAATGCGTGCCAACAGCGCTGGCTCAGGAAATCGCCCGCTCCGTTTCCATTCCCGTGATTGGCATCGGTGCCGGTCCGGATACAGACGGCCAGATTCTGGTGGTCTACGATATGCTCGGCATGACCTATGGTCACCGACCACGCTTTGTAAAAGATTTCATGGCAGAAACTGCGACACCTGCTGAAGCCGTTGCTAAATTTATTGCCGATGTCAAAAGCGGCACCTTCCCTGCCCCTGAACATGGATTTAGCTAATGAAAACTGTTTGCACCGTAGAAGAGATTCGTGATTACGTTCACACGGTAAAAGCAGCAGGTAAAACCGTTGCCTTCGTGCCGACCATGGGCAATCTCCATGAAGGTCATCTCACGCTGGTTACCAAGGCACAGTCGCTGGCCGACGTTGTTATTGTCAGCATCTATGTCAACCAGATGCAGTTCGGGCCAAACGAAGATTTCGACAGTTATCCCCGCACCATGGCTCAGGACGAAGCACTCCTCAAAGAACTCAAGGTCGATAGGGTGTTCGCACCTTCCACCAGCATCATCTATCCGGAAGGTCCGGACAATCACACCGCGATCAAAGTGGATGCTCTGGATGGCATGCATTGCGGTAAGAGCCGTCCCGTTTTCTTTACCGGCATCGCAACGGTCGTCACCAAACTGCTCAACATCGTTCAGCCAGACATGGCCGTCTTTGGCGAAAAGGATTTCCAGCAGATCTCTATCATTCGCAAGATGGTGAAAGATCTCTATATCCCGGTTGAAATTGTTGGTGCGCCTATCGCCCGTTCGGAAACCGGTCTGGCGCTCAGTTCTCGCAACAATTATCTCTCAGCCGATGAACTGGAACATGCCACCCTGCTTTACAAGCAGTTACTGAAAGCTAAAGAGGCGATTCTGATCGGCAATACCGGCTATGACATCATCCAGCATGATGCCCTCGCAGATCTTGCCGAGTATGGCTTCCGCCCTGACTACTTCAATATTATTCGTCGTTCAGACTTGCAACCAGCCGCACCCGATGACAAGGAGCTGATTATCCTTGCCGCCGTCGCCCTGGGCAAAACACGCCTGATCGACAATCTCCAGATTGATCTATGATCCACCTGAAGACGGGGACAAAACCTATGAAAGGAACATCTCGATGCAGAACGTGATGCTCAAAGCCAAACTTCACATGGCGACCGTGACCCACGCTGTACTGAACTACGAAGGCTCCTGCGCTATTGATGGCAATCTGCTGGACATGGCTGGCCTGCGTGAGTTCGAACAGATCCAGATTTACAACAAAGACAACGGCGAGCGTTTCACCACCTACATCATCCGTGGTGAAGAGGGTTCCGGCATGATATCCATGAACGGCGCAGCGGCTCGTCTGGTTGCCCCTGGCGACAAAGTGATTATCTGCGCCTACGCCAGCTACGCTGAAGCGGAGTGCATTAACCACAAACCCGCCCTGATCTACATGAACCCGGACAACACCGTCAGCTACAGCGCCAATGCCATTCCTGTGCAAGTAGCCTAAGAGCTTTCACCACAGAGACACAAAGACACGGAGAAAAGAAAAAGCTTTTACTAAAAGCTTTTCCTCTGTGTCTCTGTGTCTCTGTGTCTCTGTGTCTCTGTG
>CAMRBW010000063.1 GCA_947040555.1 uncultured Oceanospirillales bacterium
AGTTTACTGGCGCTACCATCACCCCCCGTGCGGTTGTGAATGCCGTCCATCGGACACTGGTCTGGTTTGATCAGCACCATACACAGCTTTTCACAGAGACTTTCACAGAAGCTTTCACAGAGAAGGAGGGAGACGGATGACCACAGATTCCCGTGATATTACCCTGCAGGGTTTATGGCAAAACAACCCGGCTCTCGTGCAACTACTCGGACTCTGCCCACTACTGGGTGTCTCCAGCAGTGTGGTCAATGCCCTCGGTCTGGGTCTGGCGACCATGGCGGTGCTGATCTGTTCCAACCTGCTGGTCTCTCTCAGTCGTCACTATATACCTGACGCTGTTCGTCTACCGGTGTTCGTCATGATTATCGCCGCCCTGACCACCTGCGTTGAACTGGTGATGCAGGCGTGGGCCTATGAACTGTACCGGGTGCTGGGAATTTTTATTCCGCTAATTGTTACCAACTGCATTATTCTCGGTCGTGCAGACGCCTTCGCCTCCCGCAACGAACCACTGCCTGCGGCCCTTGACGGTCTGATGATGGGGTTGGGTTTTATGGTGGTGCTGGTACTGCTCGGTGGACTCCGGGAGTTGGTTGGCCACGGTACACTATTTGCCAATATGGAGTTTCTGTTCGGACCGGCAGCGGCCAACTGGGAGATCACTGTGATTGCCGATTACAAGAAGTTCCTGTTTGCCATTCTGCCCCCCGGTGCTTTTGTCTTTATGGGTTTATTGGTCGCCATAAAAAATATTATTGACAACCGTCTGGAACGGATACGCCTTGCCCGGCAGAAACCTGTCATCGGCAGCAGACGGATGCGGGTGACTGGCTGAAATACTCGCCCCTAAAGAGGCAGAGCTTCCGATACTAAACAACTACCGAAGCCGTTGTCTTTCTCTTCTTTTTTGATGCTTCATTGCCAGCTGCGAGAGAGGGCTTGCCCTTTCTCGGTTTAATAAAGGAGGGAGAATGGGTTTAAAAAGTGATGTGGGCAGGTTTCACTCTGGTTGACATTCTGTTCACTTACGCCCATGCCCTCCGTGTCAAGCACAAGCCCGGGAACTCCTACAGCTACCAGAGTGATGCTCACTTCCATGATACAGAAGCGGATAACACCCATGTCACCGGTTGGGGACTGGTCGACACTGGGTGTGTGTCGTATTGATTGGCGTGACTGGGCACGGCTCGTCTGGCGTTTAGTGCTGCTGCTGTTTGTGATCTCCAGTGTTCTGGTGGTCGGCAGTCATCTGGCCAGATTTGCGTAAACAGGCACAAATAAACGCAAAATACTATTAACCGTAGGTCGAATAAAAATTTCGGCTTACGGTTTTTATCATCATCATTGAGTTCTTATCTACCAACCACAAAATCAAGCACATTGAACTTATTGACATACTTGACTGTCAAATTAAACGGATGGCCAAGAGAAGCTGCCAATTAAAAATTGGCTTCCACACCATTCAAGCAAGGAGAAAAACAAATGATAAATAAGAAATTTGTAAATCTGATTATCAAAACAGCCGGACTTACCTTGAGTTTTCTGGTTACAACAGCATTTGGCAGTAGCCATTACATCAACCAGATTGAAAATACTGGAACTGGTTATTTCATAGAGAATGAACTCCAAAAACGCCTTCCCGAAAAAGAGCGTAAAAAACCCCATATCCTGTCAAAGACACAAAAGACTCCTGTTAAACTAAATTCTCAACCAGAAGTAAAACCCAAGATCGAGCCAAAACAAAAACCTTTATACCCAACGGACTCCAATGTGCTCAACGGTTTTCCTCTGATCCCCTTTGATACCAAGAATATCTCCAGTAAAAATCAAACATCTTCAAGTTCATTGCGCATAGAGTCCCATGGCCGCTTTAAAAACCTGCCTGACGTGGATGATTATGGCCACATCGATGATTATAAAACCGCAGTCTATCGTCTCTTCAACTATAACTTCCACAGTATGAAAGAGATAAAAACGAAAGGTAAAGAAGTACTTAAAACCTATAAAGTTCACGCTGAAGGACAGGAATGGTTTGTAAAAATAGTCAGAGAAGACTGCGATGCCTGTGATATACAGAATTATGATAGTGACTGGAAACTCAAGGAAGATACTGAAAATAAACAATGGATAAAAGCAGCAAATTGTGAGCTGGTACTCCCACAAAACGGTGCAACGTTTACCCTTGATCATATGGTTCACTTGATTGTCAGTTATCCGTGGATACCTGGGGAAACAATCACTGGCATTATTGAAGATTATTTTTCAAGTGAAGCACCTACAAAACTTCAATTAAGCACCTTGAAGAGAGCTATCTACAGATACGGGCAGGTGCTGGCTCTGACCCATCTTGACCCGGACGAACCTGTTAATGATATTGATACACTTAGAAAAAAAGAGATAAGAATGATTCTTCATGACAGAAATGGGAACAATGAAAAATACTACCCATCTGCGGATAAAATATTTCTTCTTGACCTTATAGAAGAAAACCCTGAAGAAGACAAAGAGCAAGGGCAACAAGATTCAGTTGAAAGCGCACTGCTTATGATATTCGAAACCATACTGGAAGTATATGAACATTTAGGCCATGAAAGATGTGGACCAAACTACCAGTGCATAACACTGTTCTCTCAGCAGTTTATTAAAGGGTATATATCATCCTTCCATAGCGATCCTCATGCCATCATATCAGTACTCAATATAATTTATCGCCTGACCATTGAGTCCGCATGTGAAGGAAATATGGCGGAGCTTTGCGCTATAAAGGATGCCTTGGACATGAGCAATCCTAATAAAGATAGATAGTGCGATAAACCGGCATTTTGTACAGGTTCAGGGTGCGTGCGAGTATGATGTGATGCAGTAATTATGGACACCGCAAAGCTAACTGGGGGATGGTATCGAGACCCGCGTCTCCGACTGGATACTGGACTTTACCGGACGCTCCCTGACCAAAGCCAGCGGTGACAACTGGTCGGTCAAAAAAGAGGGGGGGGATTTTGATCAGTTTACTGGCGCTACCATCACCCCCCGTGCGGTTGTGAATGCCGTCCATCGGACGCTGGTCTGGTTTGATCAACACCATACACAGCTTTTCACAGAGACTTTCACAGAGAAGGAGGGAGACGGATGACCACAGATTCCCGTGATATTACCCTGCAGGGTTTATGGCAAAACAACCCGGCTCTCGTGCAACTACTCGGACTCTGCCCACTACTGGGTGTCTCCAGCAGTGTGGTCAATGCCCTCGGTCTGGGTCTGGCGACCATGGCAGTGCTGATCTGTTCCAACCTGCTGGTCTCTCTCATCGTCACTGTATACCTGACGCTGTTCGTCTACCGGTATTCGTCATGATTATCGCCGCCCTGACCACCTGCGTTGAACAGATATGCAGGATGGCCGTCAGCCGGCGAAGCTACATAGAATATAAACGGCTATTGTCAAGATTCGTACAACCGTTAAAAAAGTGTATTTGCCGCAATCTATACCTTTCCAGATTCTCTGACCTGCCGTATAGTCGGTACACTTTTGTCCCTGTATTACCTACTCAGAGGTGATTTTGAATGAACAAAATGTCCCGTCTGGCTTTTGCCATCGTTGCCGGAATCCTGATCACAGGCTGCGACTCCATGACCTCACCATCAACTATCACTTCCGACCAGATCACCGGTAAAGTCTGGGTTCTGGAAACCATCAATGGCAGCGCTCCGACTGTTGCTGAGCGTCCAAACCTGAACTTTGAAGCGACGGATAGCAAGCTGAGTGGCAACAACTCCTGCAACCGTTACTTCGGTAGCTACACTCTGGAAGGCGACACTCTCTCTGTTGATACCGTTGGCACCACTATGATGGCCTGCCCTTCTGAAATGATGGAGCAGGAAAAACAATACATGGCCGCTTTCTCTACCGTCAAAAAGATCAAGATGGAGGGAGAAAAACTGATTCTGACCAGTGAAGACGGCACTAGCAATCTGACCTTTGTTGTTGAAATGACTCCAACAGCACCAGCAACTCCAACAGCACCAGCAGATCCCGCAAAACCGGCAGCCTGATCTGCTCATTGCTTTTTGAAAAACTCTCGTCTCGACGGGAGTTTTTTCGCATCCACCCACCGGTCAGGGCGGCCTTATGAATAAAAAAAAACGTCAGGAAATTTTTGCCCGCCTGCGTGAAGATAATCCCAACCCACAAACCGAGCTGGAATACAGTACTCCTTTTGAGCTGCTGATTGCCGTACTGCTTTCAGCGCAGGCGACAGATGTCGGCGTTAATAAGGCGACCCGTAAACTCTACGCTGCTGCCAACACTCCCCAGGCTATTCTTGATCTTGGTCTTGAAAGGCTGAAATCCCATATCAAAACTATTGGCCTGTTTAATACCAAAGCTGCAAACATAATGAAAACCTGCGCCATTCTGGTCGAACAGTACAATGGCGACATTCCTAAAACACGGGAAGAGCTGGAAAAGTTGCCAGGGGTTGGCCGTAAAACCGCTAACGTGGTGCTAAACACCGCCTTTCGCCAAATTGCCATGGCCGTGGACACCCATATTTTCCGAATCTCCAACCGCACCGGCATCGCCCCCGGCAAGAATGTACGGGAAGTGGAGCAGCAACTACTACGACTGGTACCAAAAGAGTTTCTGCTGGATGCCCATCACTGGCTGATTCTGCATGGCCGCTATGTGTGCAAGGCACGCAAGCCCCAGTGTGGTTCCTGTCGGATTGAGGATCTGTGTGAGTTTAAAGAGAAAGAGAGCTATTTATAAAATTTGGCAGAATCTATTTTTCTTATACAAAAAAGAGCCCGCTACAGATGTAGCGGGCTTTTTTATGTATGGCGGTGAGGGAGGGATTCGAACCCTCGATACCGGATTAGGGTATACTCCCTTAGCAGGGGAGCGCCTTCGGCCACTCGGCCACCTCACCGCACTTAAAACGTTTTAAACACACACCGACGTGCAACTTTCGTATCGGCATGAAAAACCCGCCTGAGACGGGTAATGTATGGCGCGACCGGGAGGATTCGAACCTCCGACCACCTGGTTCGTAGCCAGGTACTCTATCCAGCTGAGCTACGGTCGCATAGTCTTCTACTCATGCATCCAAAAAGGATGGCGGTGAGGGAGGGATTCGAACCCTCGATACCGGATTAGGGTATACTCCCTTAGCAGGGGAGCGCCTTCGGCCACTCGGCCACCTCACCGCTGAAGACGGGCGCTATAATAACAGATTAATTACGAATGCAAAGTCCTTTTTGTGCACTTTTCCCAACGTTTTTTTCAGCGATTCTTTCCAAAGTCTTTCCAAAGCAAAGAATGGTTATAACCCCTCACCCTCTTCAGAGCATAAATTTCAGCCTGAGAAGGAGAGAGGTTACTCTGATGGGGTCAGAAAGATCCGTTACCTTCCTCAACCTCAGTCACCCATTGCTGCTCCGGGTAGACCTCAGCATCTCCCTCACGTTCCTTCTGGATACGCTGATAAATCTCCTCGCGGTGAACCGCAACCTCCTTTGGCGCATTAACGCCGATACGAACCTGATTCCCTTTC
Organism: uncultured Oceanospirillales bacterium; assembly: GCA_947040555.1. GTDB lineage: Bacteria > Pseudomonadota > Gammaproteobacteria > Pseudomonadales > Endozoicomonadaceae > Sansalvadorimonas. The sequence goes on from CAMRBW010000063.1 coordinate 5,552, forward strand.
ACCCCAAGAACCGTCACGGTGACGTCGTCACCGACCATAAGGGTTTCACCAACCCGGCGTGTCAGAATGAGCATTACTGTCTCCTTGTTCCCTAACCCACATATAATGACCGTAATCGATGACAGCTAACGGAGCCCATTATGGGTATCGACCGTCCTTACTGCCCCGGTTTCTTATTGCGCAGTCTAAAAATAATACAGCTGCCGTGATTGGCAATTGCATAACGCACAATAATTACGTATTCAGGCAACGCTCGGCACATTCAGTTCCCTTCATGACCGCCATTTCCACTCACACAGCTGTTAATTTATTTCCAGACAGGCAGAGAAAAACATCAATACGGCTATTCCAGCGCACTCATACCAAGGGCTTATGACCCTCAGCACATCACCGACAATGCCTGACACGAATGTCAGCAACACTGGCAATTTTATTTGAACTTCCTGCCAACTTGCGGCCTGTCACCAGCCTGCACGAAGCCCCAATTCGTTCTATCCTGCCGTTCAGTCCAGTTTTCCGATCCGGTTTTCAGTCCGAAGAGCTACATCCTGATCAAGTTCAAAGGCCGAGTGTAGCGCACGGACTGCCAGTTCAAGATATTTCTCCTGTATCACGACGGAGACCTTGATCTCGGATGTTGAAATAATCTGGATATTAATCCCTTCAGCCGCCAATGTTTCAAACATCTTCGTGGCGACACCCGCATGGGAGCGCATGCCCACACCGACAATGGAAACCTTGGTAATTTTGTTATCACCATCAAATTCACGCGCCCCCAGACTTTTACAGGTTTGGCTGACAATTTCCAGAGCACGCTGGTAGTCATTGCGGTGAACGGTGAAGGTAAAGTCTGTTGTCTGATCGGCAGAGACATTTTGTACAATCATGTCTACTTCAATGTTGGCGCGGCTAACGGGGCCAAGAATCCGGGAAGCGACCCCCGGGATGTCCGGCACACCTTTTATGGTCAGCTTGGCCTCATCACGGTTAAACGCGATGCCCGATATGACGGGGTGCTCCATTTCGGTCTGCTCCTCAAGCGTTATAAGGGTTCCCGGTCCATCCTGAAAGCTATGCAGTACACGCAGGTTGACCTGATATTTACCAGCAAACTCCACAGCACGGATCTGCAGCACTCTGGAACCAAGGCTGGCCATCTCCAACATCTCTTCAAAAGTGATCTTATCCAGCCGGCGAGCGCTCTCTACGATACGGGGATCTGTGGTATAGACACCATCGACATCGGTATAGATCTGACATTCATCCGCATTGAGGGCGGCAGCCAGAGCGACGGCTGTCGTATCGGAACCACCACGCCCGAGGGTTGTTATGCGCCCCTCGCCGTCGATCCCCTGAAAACCTGCCACAACAACGACACGGCCCTCTGCCAGATCCTTGAGGATGGCATGGGTATCGATCTCCTGAATCCGGGCTTTACCATGATGACTGTCGGTTCTGACCGCAACCTGCCAGCCCGTGTAAGACCGGGCCGGACAACTCAGATTTTCAAGAGCCATCGCCAAAAGCGCAATGGTCACCTGCTCCCCGGTAGAGAGAATAACATCCAGTTCCTCTGGTTTGGGCTGGCTCTGCATCTCTTCGGCCAGCGCCAGTAAACGGTTGGTTTCGCCGGACATGGCGGATACCACGACGACAATATCGTGCCCCTCGCCACGAAAGCGCTTTATTTTTTTGGCTATCTCCTGGATGCGATCCACGGTGCCAACGGACGTTCCACCAAACTTTTGTACTATTAGCGCCATACCATTCTTGCTTTTACTTTTTTTATGTATGTACGGAGGCGAATGTATCAAATCAACGCAGAAAGCAACAGTTCACTTTTTCCCGCATCATCCGCAACCGGGGAAAAGGTTACAGAATCAGATACTGACCTCTGATAGGAATATGCCGTCCTGGAGACGGCATATTCACCTGTAGAAACTTACCTGCGCTCAGCTAACCAGGCCTCTACGGAAGCCAGAGCCGCAGGCAGTGCCGCTGCATCGGTACCACCGCCCTGAGCGAAGTCAGGACGACCGCCGCCACGACCACCGACCTGCTCGGCCACCATCTTCAGCAGATCACCCGCCTTCACTGTGCCAGTCAGGTCATTAGTGACACCGGCTGCCAGGGTAATCTTACCATCCGAGACGGTTGCCAGCATAACCACTGCACTGCCCAGCTTCTGCTTGAGCTGATCCACCAGATCACGCAGGGATTTGGGGTCAACGCCTTCCAGTTTGGTCGCCAGCAGCTTCACACCCTTCACATCAATGGCACTTGAGGCCATATCGGAACCGGCAGCACTGGCCAGCTTCTGCTTGAGCTGCTGAAGCTCTTTTTCCAGCTCACGGTTACGGGCAACCAGTGCCTTTACCTTTTCTGCGGCTGTTTCACGGTTACCTTTTACCAGACCGCCGATCTGCAGCAGATTGTTATCGTTCCTTACCAGCCAGTTATGAGCCGCCTGACCCGTCAACGCTTCGATACGACGCACACCGGCAGCGATACCCCCTTCGCTGGCAATGACGAACTGACCAATATCACCCGTCCGTGCCACGTGAGTACCACCACACAGCTCGACGGAAAAACCTTCAGCACCCATGCTCAGTACACGAACAGTATTGCCATACTTCTCACCGAACAGCATGGTTGCACCCATGATTGCCGCGGTGTCCATATCGGTCACACAGGTGTTCACTTCGGTGTTGCCACGAATCTGCTCGTTGACGATCTGCTCAACCGCCTTGATCTGCGCTTCGGTCATCGCTTCGCCGTGAGAGAAGTCAAAGCGTAGCTTATCGCTGTCGACCAGAGAGCCTTTTTGCTGAACGTGCTCGCCCAGTATACGACGCAACGCTTCGTGGGCCAGGTGAGTGGCCGAGTGGTTGCGGGCAGTATCAGCACGTTTATCGGCGTCCACTTCTGCGGTAACCGCTTCGTTCAGCTTCAGAGCACCGGAGATCACTTCACCCGTGTGCAGGTGGTGGTTGCTCTCTTTTTTGGTATCGAGAACACGGAACTCACCGCTGGCGGTTTTCAGAATACCGGTATCACCCGCCTGACCGCCGGACTCGGCGTAGAACGGGGTTTTCTCCAGAATAATAATGGCTTTGGTGCCGGCAGTGATGGCATCAACCGCTTCACCGTCAACGAACAGCCCCTTGATCACATCACTGTCGTTTACATGGCCAAAGTAACCGGTGAACTCGGTGCTACCTTCCAGCGTAATGCTCTGGTTGTAATCCATGCCGAACTGACTCGCGGCACGGGCGCGCTGACGCTGCTCTCCCATGCAGGCCTCGTAGCCCGCTTCGTCGATGGTCAGGCCACGTTCACGGGCGATATCGTTGGTCAGGTCAACCGGAAAACCGTAGGTGTCGTACAGGGTGAATACCGTTTTGCCGGGAATCACCGTGCCTTCAAGAGCCGCGATATCCTCTTCCAGAATCTTCATGCCCTTGTCCAGAGTGCGGGCAAACTGCTCCTCTTCTTTCTTGAGGGCCACCATAATCTTCTCTTTGCCGGCCTCAACAATTGTGGCCGCGTCGCCCATCGCTTCGATCAGGGCAGGCACCAGTTTGTAGAAGAACGCGTCGGTGGCACCGAGCTTATGACCGTGACGACAGGCACGACGAATAATACGACGCAGGGTGTAACCACGACCATCGTTGGAAGGAATAACCCCATCACCAATCAGGTAGGCCGCTGAACGAATATGGTCAGCAATAACACGCAGGGAACCGTTGGTGCTCTCTACACCACCCAGCAGTTCGCCGGCCGCCTTGAGAATGTGCTGGAACAGGTCAATTTCATAGTTGCTGTGTACGCCCTGAACGACGGCGGCAATACGCTCCAGACCCATGCCGGTATCAACCGAAGGTTTTGGCAGCGGCTCCATAGTACCGTCTGCCTGGCGGTTGTACTGCATGAATACGGTGTTCCAGATCTCGATGAAGCGGTCACCGTCTTCTTCCGGCGTACCGGGACGGCCACCCCAGATATGATCACCGTGGTCGTAGAAGATTTCGGTGCAGGGGCCACAGGGGCCGGTATCACCCATGGTCCAAAAGTTATCGGAGGCGTAAGGAGCCCCTTTGTTGTCGCCGATGCGGATGATATTCTCAGCGGCAACACCCATATCGTTCAGCCAGATCTTGTAGGCTTCGTCATCGGTCTCGTAAACGGTGACGCACAGACGTTCTTTGGGCAGACCCAGGGTTCCGGTCAGGAACGCCCAGGCAAAACGGATCGCGTCCTGCTTGAAGTAGTCACCAAAGCTGAAGTTACCCAGCATCTCAAAGAAGGTGTGGTGACGGGCGGTATAACCGACATTCTCAAGGTCATTGTGCTTACCACCGGCACGGACACAGCGCTGGGCTGTTACTGCACGAGTGTAGTCACGCTTTTCACGCCCCAGGAACAGATCCTTGAACTGATTCATACCCGCGTTGGTGAACAGCAGCGTCGGGTCATCATGAGGCACCAGAGAGCCGCTCTCAACGACGGCATGCCCCTGCTCCTCGAAATACTTTAGAAACGCGGAACGTAACTCGGAACTCTTCATATCACCATCAAACTCGTCTGTGCAGCACACCATGCTGCTGGAAAACCGGAAACGCAGGCGGGGTCGTGCCGCGTGCGTCAGCCACGCTCAGGGCTGGAAACAGAGTATTATATAGCGTGGTTCGCTGTGGTAACACTGTTTGTATGGACTGAATTTCCTCAAATCACATCATCAAATTATCCAACAGGATATTTATTGGTTACTTTCAGTGTGTCAGGGTCAACGGTTATCACACCGTGGTTGGTATTTGTCTCGTAGCAACTAATAATGGAATCATCAAATTGATTTTTTTCATTAATCATACATTGACCATCAAGGATGTAACTTTGATTGATAGAGATGTCAAAAGGGTAGCCGGACAATTTTCTTAAAACATTTTCAATATTAATAGGTGCGCGAGGATAACTACTCCCAACAAGCATAAAATTCTTTTCTCCTTGTGGCATTTCAGTCAGTGCATCCGCCACTATATGACTTGAATTCGCTAAAACATAAGCCAATGCAAGCTTTTTTATTTTCTTGCCCTGCATAATAACTGCAACACCGTCCTGTACGCTTGCAGTACCTAATCTTCCTTTTCCAAGTGCACTATATGTAACATACCCTCGACAAACCATGCTGGCATATCGATCCTCATGAGTGTGATCACTATATCTGGGAACTTCCACTCTAAAATAATCCCCGCTATCGCTCTTTATACAATGCTGTTTTTTTTCTTGCATGACTTCCATGCCTCTTCTTTCATCTCAATATTCAGGCCGATTATCTCTAAGCCCTGATGGTTGACTGCTTGGCTTACTGCATAAAGCGACTCATCATAATTTTTCTGGATCGTCGAAAAAGGCGCAGGAAGTTTTTTAATTGCAGATATAATTGAAGTCAAATTGCCTTCACTAATTTGATGGGCTTCACCTCCAACAATCAGCCTTCCTCGTTTCGGAGTAATTGCTCTCGTCTTGAATCTCAATTTATACTTTTTTGATGTCGAACGCCGAGATAACCTGCCCGTGAGGGGAGAGCGATACCAGAGGCTGCTATGGCTTTCTGAAAAGCGGTCCGACATTGACGACATACATTATTAAGCCTCATAAAATCCTCCTCAGATCACCTCTAAATAATAATAAGGCCAAAGATATTCGTTCTATTGATAAGTTATGTCACTAACACATGAGTCAGGAACCATTACAGCCTTAAAGCAATTAAGAAAGCAGTAAAGAGAAAGCAGTAAAGGACACCCATATATTCCAGGCATCCACCCCCTCATGCCAGAAACCTTAATCGTTAAAATCGAGTGAAATACTCAGAAAACCCACGAACACTTCAGCTATGTACTGGATGTTCTTCTCAAAGAAGACCAGGTCGAGGGAAAGACAGGCAGTATAGGCATATTCTGGTGACGGTATGGCTGACGGCCTTCAAGCCATTGCCGGTGGTGTGACTGAGTCGCTTAACAATATATCCGCAACCATCACGTAAGCAAACTAACTGACCGGTAAGAGGGGCTGGTATCGAGAACTTTTTTTACATGTGGCGTCGAATATCAGACCAAAGACATACACTATATAATAACGAAGAGTATTTTCTATGAATCCACACCAAAATAGCCCAATCAAGTTCTTTGACCAAAATCCACCCAAATATACCTTACCCTCTGAAAACTGCTCCGAGTGTAACAAGGATTTTACGAAAACTGTGAATGTCATCACAAAATGTGGACATGTGATCCACCTCAAATGCTTTGAGGAACATAAATATGATACAAAATACTGCTTCTCTTGCTTGCTGCCTGATCGCGATGTGATTCCCCTGACACGCACAGAGGGAGCATTGATGAACGAATCAAGCCTATTTTGCAATCCGCTGCCGGTGAAATTGGTCTATTGCAAGGACTTCGAGTCGTTACGTCGTTTATTAAATGAGTGGCCAGACAGTATCAAGACTAATTTTACGCCGGTGAGGCCTGATATTATTACCAAGGATGGTCGTTCATTTGCTTCTAGAACAGAAGAATCTTTAAATTTCATCACGCCTCAGTACAGAAAGGACACAAGGATCAACTCGGCGAATAAAAGGGAGACCGATGCAATATCACATTACACAGCAAACTTACTGTGCATCGCTGCTAAAACAGGATTTTTAGAGGGAGTGAATGAATTACTCCTTAGCGGGACTAATGTCCATATAACCGACAGCAATGGCAACACACCTCTTCATTTGGCAGCCACAAACAATACAAGTACCTCTCCCCAGATCATTCGGGCTCTGTTCAAAGCGGGCGCGTCCATTGAGATTCGTAATAAAAATGGATTAACACCACTCCATAGCATGATGGTTGCCAACGCCTCACCGGATATGACCTCAATCTATAAGGAAAACAGTTGTAACCAGGATGCGCTTAAGCTGCTGATTGCAAAGGCTAAGGGGAAGTCTCTGCGCTGCCTGGAAATAGAAGGAAAAGAACCAGACGCTGAGACCAGGCTGATTGATGCGGTATGCAATAAGGGCCTGTCAGCTGTTGGATATGCTGTTGCAACGTATGACCCCACGGCCATCCACACCCTATATAAGGCGGGAGCCTCGCTAAACGTTAAAGATAACGACGGCAACTTCCCCATCCACAGTGCCGCAAAGAGTGGGAACGTTGAGATAATCAACTTATTAATAAACGCGGGAGCCTCGCCAAACGTTAAAAATAACGACGGCAACTTCCCCATCCACAGTGTCGCAAAGAGTGGGAACGTTGAGATAATAAACTTATTAATAAACGCGAGAGCCTCGCTAAACGTTAAAAATAAAAATGATCAATTTCCCCATGAGTTATTAGCGAAAACATGTGAACGTGAGTTGCGTCAGAAGATGGAAATACTACAAAGGCAGGAGGCAGAACGGAGTGATGAAGAAGACTACTACTGCACCATACTCTGAGCATTAGCGGGACTTTACCTGAAGCATCAAAAAGGGCGTGTCCGCACAGGATTGGTCCATTCCTGAATGCTTTTAAATTTGACAGGTTTCCCCTCCCGGCAACTTTGTTATCAAATGTCAGAAATGCTTACTGCGGAGTAAGAAACCGTGGGGTATTTGTTCCCACGGCTATGAACACAAAAACGGCTACCCTTCTCTTTCCAGCCGCACCAGCAAGCTGGAAGTATCCCAACGACTTCCGCCTAACGTTTGCACGTCACTATAAAATTGATCCACCAGCGCCGTCACCGGCAGGCTGGCACCGTTACGACGGGCTTCATCGATACAGATGCCCAGATCCTTGCGCATCCAGTCCACCGCAAAACCGTGGTCGTATTGACCGGCCAGCATGGTCTGGTAACGATTTTCCATCTGCCAGGATTGGGACGCACCTTTGGAGATTACCTCAATCACAGCTTCCGCATCCAGACCCGCCTTGCGGGCAAAGTGCAACCCTTCCGCCAATGCCTGCACCAGACCGGCGATACAGATCTGATTGACCATTTTGGTGAGCTGACCGGCTCCACTTCCTCCCAGACGTCTGACCAAACGGGCGTAAGCATTCATAACAGGCGCTGCCCGCAGGTAAGCTTCCTGATCACCACCGACCATAATGGTCAGCGCACCCTTTTCGGCACCAGGCTGACCTCCGGAGACCGGTGCATCCAGAAAATTCAGTCTCTGCTCTTTGGCGATAGCATAGAGTTCACGGGCAACTTCTGCGGAAGCTGTCGTATGATCGATAAACACGGCGTCCTCTTTCATACTGGCAAACGCGCCATGCTTTCCAAGACAGACATCACACAGATCATTATCATTGCCCACACAGGCCATAATAAAATCTGCCCCGGCAGCTGCCGCTCTGGGGGTTGCTGCAGACACTCCGCCAAACTGCTGCACCCAGCTTGCGGCTTTACGTGCGGTGCGATTATAAACCGTCACCTGGTAACCGGCTTTCACCAAGTGTCCCGCCATGGGATAACCCATAATACCCAGACCAAGAAACGCAACATGTGTCGTCATGGTAAATCCTTATCAGTTAAAAGTTCACGTTGTATTCGATAGCTTCGTAACCGTTCTACCGCTTCGATATCCGAACAGGGCGTGGAGTACCGGACGGCCTGATAGCGTTCATTAAACACTTCAAAGTAGTCGCCTATCAGTGCGGCGGCTTCAGTTTCTCCCGTCCAGGTCAGACACTCGGCACCCACCTCCGCAGTACAGAGATGGTTCTCTTTTTGCGCCCGGCGCAGACTGTAGCGGGAAGCCGCTTGTGGAGTAATACCCAACACCGGCAGGGTATGCAGATACGGACTGTGGTTATACATTTTGCGGGACTGCTGCCAGGTGGCATCCAGCAAAATAAATACCGGTTCCCGCCCCTGCTTCAGCTGCGCCAACATCTCTTCCTGATCGGCAACCGGATTGATAGGTGCCATCGCTTGTGGGTAGACCAGAATCGGATAACGATTCTCTCTCGCCAACAAATGCAACAGGCGAAAATCCGGTTCAGTACGCTGCCAAATGGTTCTGCCGCCACCGACACTGTTCAGCAACAGACGACCGGTGTTGGTTGGTTTGTACTGTTCGTTGTAGTGCATCAACAACCAGAACGAAGCCGGTACATCAATAGATGGGGTGATACCGCAGATACAGACCGAAACCGGCATCAGACAGTCGGTACAGCGACTGATATTTGCGCCTTTCGCCAGAAAAGGACGACGACGGGGGAATACAGGGGTAGACAAATTGGCTGCCACAGACTTTATTCAATTTATGGGAATTGCAGGCATTGTAATCGAAGCGCAATCCGGTAATCCCCACAATTACTGTTTGTCGCTCCCGATCATCTGCACCACCAAGAGCCTGATTTCCCATGAAACGTTTTTTTTCACCACTATTGGGACTGTCCATTTTCTCTGTTGCCAGTGGTTATTTGGTCACTCTTATCCCCCTGCGTATCGACAGTATCAACGCCGATAACGTCATGGCCGGTTATCTCGGTAGCATTTACTATTTGGGGCTTTTAGCCGGTTCGTTCCGAACAGAAAAAACAGTGATTCGAATAGGCCATATACGCTCATTTTCCACCTTTATGGCGCTGCTCTGCGCTTCAACCCTCAGTCTCGCCCTGTTCCATTCCCTCTATGCCTGGCTGCTGCTGCGTTTTCTGAACGGTGTCGCCATCGCCGGAATTTTTGTGGTGGTAGAATCCTGGCTGCTCTGTGAAAGCGACCGTTCCAGCCGTGGCCGTATTCTGGCCTTTTATATGGTGGCTCTGTACGGCTCAAACGCCATCGGTCAGCTACTGGTCGGCTTGTACGACCATGACAGCTTATTACCTTTCGTTGTGATTGGAGCGATTTTCTCTCTCTCCATTCTGCCACCCGCCCTGACCAAACTGCCCACCCCAACATTGGAGGACTCCTCATCAATTAACCTTGTGGAGCTGGCAAAACTGACCCCTTCCGGCCTTATAGGCTGCATCTCCGGCGGTATGATTCTGGGGACGCTCTACTCTCTGCTGCCGATTCAGCTGTTTGAGCAGACCGGCAGCCAGCAGCAGGTCGGGATACTGATGGCGATCACCATGATGGGCGGCATGCTACTGCAGTATCCGGTCGGATATTTTTCCGACTTTATTGACCGGCGCAAGGTACTGGTTGCTGTCAGTGTGTTTGGTACGGTCTGCTGTCTGGCGTTTCCTGCACTTTCCAGCAGTGGTTCGGTCAACAGCGATTGGGGGGGTATGGTGCTGCTCTTTCTGATCGGTGGCACAACATTCACCATCTACCCGCTGGCCATCAGCCATGGCTGTGACCATCTCAAACCGGAGATGATTGTCGCCGGCACTCAGGGGCTACTGCTCGGCTACAGTGCCGGGGCTTGTCTAGGCCCTATTCTGGGCGGTTACTTTATGCAGCAGATAGATAACGGATTAATGATCTATTTTGCCGGAATAATGGGGACAACAGCGGTGTTTTTTCTGGCTCGTATCCCATTTCGTCCGCAGATCTACTCAACAGAGGAGCAACATTTCATACCGGTTACCAGAACGACACCCGTTATTGCCCAGATAGATCCCCGTTCCGAGCCTGCGGAAGAAGAGAGTAGCCCTAAGCCGGATGCTGAGTCAGTACCCTGACACTCCCCGCCCGATTGGGCGAGGTTTTACGCGCTAATTGGTAAATACTGTTTGCAACAAGCTAAAGACAGGACTAAATATGATACACAGGAAGACAGCTTTCCTTACTCGTTTCTGCTTTATATATCATCTGCGTTCACTGCCATGAAATTAAAATATTTGCTCTTTTTCATAACCAGCCTCTCTTTTCTGACAGGTTGTTCAGCGGGCGTATCCTCCATGCCCGTTCAGGCCGGTGATGGCCTGATCCACCCCCTCTGCGTTGACGAACTCCTGTCGTTAGAAGAGGGGAATAGCTGTATCAACCTCAAGGCCTGCCAAAAGCGATTCAGTCATATCCCCTTCGATACTACATCCCCCTGGCAAGCCAGCTGGAAAGCCGATGGCAGCCATCCGGATTACTATGGATTCAGGCACTATCAAGTGATCGGTAATATGGAAAAAAACCAGACTCTGCTGCTTTTTTCCGCTAACTACGGGGGCAGTGGCACCTTCTCTTCCGCACTACTGGTTGAAGGGTTCTCTCCCTATTCTCCCACCCTGATACTGAGCCAGAAATTTTCTGGGGGGGACCGATGCATGGGAGGATTAAAGCAGGTCAGGATCGAGTCACCGGAAACGTTCAGTGTCGTGCGAAACATGTCCCTGTATGATCTGGTCGAATTTGTCTCTGGCAAACAGAAGACGGGGTTATCTTATTGCGCCCGGTGCTGTGCGGGGCTTATTACGCAACGGATATCTCTGGATGGCGACCCGGAATTGGAGAGTGCGACCATTTTCCCACCACAAGGGTCCGAACAAAACGAATCCGAAAAGTGCTTCTACAATCTGCTCGGTACCAGGCATTACTCACAAACCCTCGCCAAAGAGGAGCTCACAAGTCTTGTGGATCAATTTCTTTCCCAGTGTAAATAAGACATCGGGATTATTGCCGTCCAACAGATTTCGGAGAAAAGAATGGAGCAAGAGAGGCTTAATCAGGTGTACAGAATTGCCTGACCACGGCATCTGAAAATGGGCAAAGAAGTGCTTCGAGCTGTTAACTCAGGATTCCATAGCAATCGAACTCTGATACAAAATCCAGGTTTATCCACTCGTAGCCTCATTTATTGCATCCATACTGAATCCCCGGTACTGGAGATAGCGCATCTGCTTTGCCCGCTCGCGATAATCTTTTGGCTTGCCCGTGCCGAACTTGCGCTCCCGGCACGCTCTGGCCAACTCATACCAGTCGGCATCAGCGGCTTCTATCGCAAGAGCGCACAGCTCATTCTCAATGCCCTTTTGCCGCAGCTCCTGACGAATACGCATAGGGCCATGACCTCGGCCAATCCGTGAACGCACAAAACTCTCGGCAAAGCGTTCGTCCGAGAACAGGCCATCCTGCTCCAGACGATCCAACACCTCTTCCAACACCTCTTCCAACACCTCTTCCAACTCGTCTAATAATTCAGCACGACTTCGAAGCTTATTGAGCAGCTCCTTACGAGAGTGTTCACGACGTGCCAGCAAGTCGATGGCGGCACGTCGAAGCAGCGACTTCTGTTCGGTTGCTTGTTGTTCTGCTGTAGGGAGCTGTTCAGTCATATCAGGCGGTTGTCAGCTCTTCATTGCCATCAGCCACTTCGCTCTTTTTGGCTACGGATTCAAGATTGAGTAGCTGGCAGCGAATTTCATGTTCGATCTCTTCAGCAACAGCCGGATTATCTTCCATATACTGGGCCGCATTGGCTTTACCCTGACCAATCTTGGTGCCTTTATAGGAGTACCAGGCGCCGGCTTTTTCGATCAGCTTTTGCTTCACGCCCAGGTCGATCACCTCACCCATGTGATAGATGCCCTGACCGTAAAGAATCTGGAATTCGGCCTGCTTGAACGGCGGTGCAACCTTGTTTTTCACCACCTTGACGCGGGTTTCATTACCCACCACTTCGTCGCCCTGCTTCACGGAACCGATGCGGCGAATATCCAGACGCACGGAGGAGTAAAACTTCAGGGCGTTACCGCCGGTGGTGGTTTCCGGGTTGCCGAACATCACGCCGATCTTCATACGAATCTGGTTGATGAAGATTACCAGACAGTTGGCATGCTTGATGGAGCCGGTCAGCTTACGCAGCGCCTGACTCATCAAACGGGCCTGCAGACCGACATGGGAATCCCCCATATCGCCCTCGATTTCCGCCTTGGGCACCAGGGCGGCCACAGAGTCGATGACGATGACGTCTACGGCATTGGAGCGCACCAGCATATCGGTGATCTCCAGCGCCTGCTCACCGGTGTCCGGCTGGGAGACGTACAGATCATCGACATTTACGCCCAGCTTGCCGGCGTAATCCGGATCAAGGGCGTGTTCCGCATCAACGAAAGCACAGGTGTTACCCGCCTTCTGAGCCTGAGCGATCAAGCTCAAAGTCAGCGTAGTTTTACCGGATGATTCCGGACCATAAATTTCAACGACCCGGCCCTTGGGCAGACCACCAATCCCCAAAGCAATATCCAGCTGCAATGAACCGGTGGAAATGGCAGGAATGGCTTCACGCTTCTGGTCGCCCATCCGCATGACCGCACCTTTGCCAAACTGACGTTCAATCTGACCCAGCGCAGCTGACAACGCTTTCTTTTTGTTATCATTCATTTGTTTCACCTCTCTACATAACTATCTGGTCTACATAACTATCTGGTCTACATAACTATCTGGTCTACATAACTATCTGGTCTA
>CAMRBW010000064.1 GCA_947040555.1 uncultured Oceanospirillales bacterium
CCCGATTGAATAAAGCATTTATCGCAATAATTGCACTTGTAGAGCTTCTCGCCGGCATGGCTTCTCCCATGCTGTTTCTTTTCCGAGAAATTAAACACTTTGTTATACCGGCCTTTGTCGCGAGATGGATTATCTGCTCCATCTCTCCTTCTTAATTTAGTCTTCGGTTGGGGTGTGACTTCCCTCGTCATCGATGGACTAGAGTCTACCTGGAAACAAGGTGAGTTAACTGCTTCGCCTCCGCCGGCCAGAGTGTGCTATTGGAAAAAACCGATACCACAAACACCAGTAAGTACCGAGCCATGTGCTTCCATCTCCGTATTCCCACTGCCACTGGTCCCTGAACCAGAAAATACTCGAGATGATCAAGGTGCGCCAAGGCCATAACCGAATTCAAATAAAAATGATCATCACTCTCTCGAACATCAACAGAAAAGCTATAGGCCTGTATCGTTGCTTTTGCTGGCGATACTAGCGGCCAGCTCCCGTAAAAAAAGCAATGGTGCCATTCTTTACCGGCTCAGGCAGTATTGCACAACGCAGATACTACAAATGCAGATATCACAAGCGCAAACTGCATAAACAAACTGAAAAAAAACCGGTCTGAATCCATCGTCATGATGTTCTCTCTGGCAGACGAGAGGAATAGTTGATTTTGGATTATATGCGATTGTCGTAAACGGTCATTCCACTCCACATTGATTATGCAGGCAGTCTATTCCAGGGCAGAAAATTTTTTCGGTGCATTTTCGACCGTTTATGCGGTCGGTAATCGGGTGAAGATATCTTCGCCGGCCAGAGTGACGCCAAGAGGCTCCCGTATCCTGCGCAACAGGTCTATCGCCTACAGACAGCGATGTGTGGGTGTTCTTTTTTGCACTGGTACACTGGTGCAATGGTGCACGGGAACCGTCCGGGATCAGCATCCTGATCCCAGACAGAAAAGGCATTATTATTGCGGCAGTTACGCCGCCTGTTCCTTGATCAGCGCCTTGATGTAATCCAGTACAAAGAGCTGACAGTCAACAGCCGTCTGTGGATCAAAGTCCTGCTTGTGCTGATCGGTATTGGACAGTATACGAATACCGATAAACGGCACTTTGTAGGCTTCAGCAACCAGAGCCGCTGCGGAGGTCTCCATCTCCTCAATAGAGGTGCCCAGCGTTTCGTGGAACCAGTCGATGCGATCAACTTCGCGGTTCCATTGGTCTGCTGTACCGATCCGACCTTTAACGACTTTGCCTTTTTTATAGGTTTCCGTCTGTTTTATCGCCAGATCGATCAGCGGGGTATGCCCTTTAAACTGACTGTGCTCAACCTGCTGACCCTCTTCACGCAGATGCATGGTCACCGAAAAGTGCTCCCATTTGGCAGGATCAATACCTTTGCCCTTTTCGACAAAGCTCATTTTATAGGCGCCCATATTGAAACTGGTTTCACCAATAACGATATCGCCACGGTAGAGCGACGGATCATGACCACCCGCCGTGCCCTGGTTAATAATGTACCTGGGGTTGAACTGCTCAACACCCAAGGTTGTGGCCGCCGCCGCATTGGCCAGACCGATCTCGGTGCGTGAGACCACAACAGGGTAGTTATCGATAGTGCCCTTCCAGAAAGTCCAGGAACCGAAAGTGACCTCACGGGTATTCTTCATCGCCTGAATAAGGGTGCTGGTTTCAATGTCCATAGCCCCCTGGACAAGAATCGGCTGAACCTGGGCGGAAACCGCAGAACACACAACGAGAGAGAGCGCGGCTACACAGCCCTTGAAAAAACGCATAAATCAGCCTGATAAGAGGTATTGGTAGGATAGAAGCGAGGAG
Source organism: uncultured Oceanospirillales bacterium (assembly GCA_947040555.1). Lineage (GTDB taxonomy): Bacteria > Pseudomonadota > Gammaproteobacteria > Pseudomonadales > Endozoicomonadaceae > Sansalvadorimonas. Next base: position 1,827 of record CAMRBW010000064.1, read on the forward strand.
GCGGAATGTAACACACTATAAAAGGCAGAATGCAGCTCTCTAACCTGAATAGGCACGCTTTATGCTTTGAATTTTTATATACCTGCCTATTCCTGCTGCCTTTTTCCGAAGACAAAGAAAAGAACACCCATTAATGGCCACATTGACTGACAACTTCTTGATTACCAAGGCATTTTTATCACAGCCGACTGAGCCGATCACCCTGATGTGGACCGGTGTCACAGCCAAAAGTGTGGCTGTCCGGTTTTTCCTACCGATGAGAAATGTCTATGGCATTACGGAAAATACCTGCACCGTTGTTTGAGCTTCCTTTCCAGGTGTTTATTCCTGTACCGCTGATGCTGTCGGAAAAACCCTGTATACTTCGGCACTATTTTTTTAAAAGAGTGATGCACATCGTGTCGAAGTTTTTTTATAAAGGCAGTCACGTCCAGATGCAGGACAATCGCGGCATCGGATACAAATCAAAGAAAACGATTCGCGTAGGCACAGAGATCCACCCTGCCTGGGTCTCTGTACAGACCGAAGAGCGTGCGGAAGAGATTCTGGCGCTGGCCGAAGCGCATCAGGTTGTGGTTGAGATTGCTATCGACGAGGAGGCCTCTGAAGATACCACTCAGCTGGATGTCCTCATTAATAAAATCACCACGCAGGTTAACGACGAAAAATTGCCTTCCCGCAACGATCCCTGCCCTTGTAATAGTGGGAAAAAGTATAAAAAGTGCTGCGGCGCCTAACCTCTTTAGCTGATCTCTTTAGCTGATCTATATTTCTCCCTCATCTGATAATTCGATGGGGGGGAATTTTCCCTGACGCCTATCAAAATCATGAAATGATTGCGCTGTCAACGCTTAACCATTGCCATTACTGACAACCGCCCATGACTCGGGGTTCCAGCGGCTTGCCAGACCTTACCGGATGAAGGGCTTTCACCTCCCATCTTTTGCCGATTTAGCTCGGCGCACTGGGTGTCCTTTTTGCACGGTCTTTTTGCACGACAATGACAAGAGATAATGAAAGCGACCAAAAGCTTGACTTAACAGCCGACCCTTTAAAGCCGTTCTCAAAGAGACTCAAAGGGGAGTGAAACCAGCCCTGAGCGTATACAACTCTACTGGATAAATAGGCACGCTTCCCCAATGAAATACGTCTTGCATCGTCCATTACAACCATCTGCCCATGCTGGTATATTCCTGTAGCCTGTCACGGCACGTTACTTGCTAAGTATCCACTGTGGTCAGGCATTAATAACAGTTATTTGACAATAACAATCCGTTGTATTCAGCGGTTAGAAGAAGAAGAAGAAGAAGAAGCTTATGTTAACAAAGATATACGCCCACGGTGCAGCGTTTCTGCACACTCTGAAAAACGACCAGCGCGGTGTTACTGCAATTGAATATGCGTTAGTGGCTGTTGCGGTTGCGACAATTGTTGCCGCAGCTATTGGTACTGGCGATAATGCTGGGCTTGAATCGGCACTCATAGAAGCGTTCAACAAAGTAGCAAAGATAATTGCTGCTGCCGGTGGTCCTGCTGCTGAATAAGGTAAAGCTTTGGTGTATATCTCACCGGTATCGTTATCAGGTGGCACCAGACTTTAATGGTCATTATTTACAAGAAAGGGTTTCTCCATGTTAGTGAATATCTACGCCAACTGTGCAGCGTTTCTGCACACTCTGAAAAACGACCAGCGTGGTGTTACCGCGATTGAGTATGCGTTGGTGGCTGTTGCGGTTGCAACGATTGTTGCTGCTGCTCTTGCGGGTGGTGCCGGTAACACGCCTGCTGGTCTTGAAGCGGCACTCATAGAGGCATTCGAAAAAGTGGCGAATATCATCGGTAATGCTGGTGATACTACTCCTCCTACTACTGGAAGCTAAGCATCCACTTTGCTTATTTTTTTGATGTTTATGTGTACGGGTTATATCACCTACAGCGATATAACCCAGCGCTTTATCAGCAATAAACTTGTCGTGGTCGTTCTTGGTCTGTCCTTGCTTTGCACTGGTTTTTCTGCCTTTGCACTGGTACCAATACTGATCGCTACAGTGGTTGGCCTGGCTCTGTTTGCCGTCGGCGCTTTTGCCGGCGGTGATATCAAGCTGATGCTGGCCTTTCTGCCGGGTATTGCGCTTGAATGGTGGTCGGTGGTACTGCTGCTGACCACCCTTATCGGCGGAGTGATGGCAGTCGGTTATCTCGGTTACGGTGTGTGGACAAAAACGCTGCCAGCTGTGCGAAAACGAGGGCTGCCTTATGGCGTCCCTATTGCTATCGCTGGTTTTTTTGGGGTTCTGCTCACAGCGAACGGCTAGCCGCTTAACCCTCGTTCCCACGCTCGGCGTGGGAACGAGTCATAACTTGTAATGGTGTAACAACTATGCTTCGACGTCTATTACTGGTTGCTGCCTTTGTGTTCTGCTCCATTGGCATCTTCGGTTTGCTCAGCAACGGCAACCAGCCAAGACCGACGCAACCCCCTGAGCCGCAGAAAAAACAGGTACAGGTTTGGCGCGCCCATCGTGACCTGAGCACAGGCGAACCGGTGCATCAGCGCGCGCTTGAATCCGCGCTTGTATCCGAAGACGATCTCCCCGATCGGCAGGAAGACAAACCACTGCTGACTCTCAAGCCAGGCGCCATCGCCAGAGAGACGATCAGCGCCGGAACACTGGTCACTGATCAGCTGCTCGTGGCACCCGGCGACACCGATTACATTGACCATCTCATCAAACCGGGCATGATCCCCTACCCGCTCACCATTAACGGCAGCAGCTACCAGACCGTACTGACTCCCGGTGATCGGGTTGATGTGGTGATAATCTCCTCCCTGGAACAGAACCTGGCTCATACCTCCGTACTCTCCAATTACCGGGGCTTAAGTATCGGCCCACTGCTGTCCGAACTTCGGGTGCTGTCGGTATCGGATGACGCCCTGCTCGATACCGACAGCAAAGACAGCACCGTGATCCTTGAGCTCAGCCGTGACCAGGTCTCCAAACTGCTGATCGCCCGCCGCATCGGCGTATTGGACATCCACAAATCCACCGGCGAGCTCTTGCCCATCGTACGCACCGGCGATGTACTGCCCGGTTACTCCTCAGTCACAGAACTGCGGGGCAGCGACCGGCTGATCAATTAAGGACAGCCAGAATTTCTAGCCACAGTCTCTATTCCCAGGCACCGTTTTCAGGAACAACCAGAACAATCTTATGAAGTCGATAACCAAAGCTATTCTCGGGGGGGTTCTCTGGACGGTGCTCGGAGCCCCGCCCGCCTCCGCCAAAGAGATCCTGCTGGCACTGGATGAAGCCACAACCCTGTCGTTCCCATCACCGATTGATACCGTCTTTATTGCTAATTCGGAACTGGCGGACTACCAGATCGTCAAAGGCAACCGTCTGATCGTATTTAGCAAAAAGACCGGTCGCACCTCACTGGTCGTCCTTGGCGACAGAGGTGCCACCCTGGCTAACAGAGTTCTGGTCATCAACCGTAGTCTGGCCGAACTTCGTCAGCAGGTGGCCGTACTCTATCCCGATAGCAAGATGACTCTGAGCCCACTGGGGGAACAGCTGGTGTTATCCGGCGTGGTGGCGTCTGAGTCGGAGCGGCAGGGCATTTATACGCTGGCGGGCGAATTTCTGGGTCAGGGTTATGAGGAGAAAACCCTTGAGGTCACCCTGGGAGAGGAGACCCGGGACGCTGAGTTTATGACCCGGCGCATCTATAAAGGGCTGGTCGACAATCTTTCCGTGGCGGTCGTACGCCAGGTCAATGTCAAACTGACCATCGCCGAAGTGTCTCAATCGTTTCTGCGCCAGCTTGGGGTTAAATGGGGAGGCATGAAGGGCGACGACTTTCTTGGCAATGGCCAGTTTACCGAGATTCTCAGTGACCGGATCAACTCGAAGGACATTCGCAACTACATCTCCGCTGCTGATGACGACACCCTTGGTCAGGTGCTGGCGGAACCCAATCTCTCGGTGATCTCCGGTGAGACGGCCAGCTTTCTGGCCGGTGGCGAGATGCCGATTGTGACCCGTATTGATGACACCGACCAGGTCACCTTCAAAGAGTACGGTGTGCGGCTGGACCTGGCCGCCAAAGTGGAACAGGACGACAAAATCAAGCTCACCCTGCAACCGGAAGTGAGCGCCATCGACTACCAGTTTGCCGCAGAAGGTACACCGGCCTTCAAGACCCGCCGGGCCCGTACCACCGTCCAGCTCGGGGATGGCGAGAGCTTTATTCTCGGCGGTCTGTTGAACAGCGAAGACCGGGAAGCCCTCGCCAAGATTCCCCTGATCGGTGATCTGCCGGTGATCGGCGCCCTGTTCCGTCACACCCGTAACGAACGGGTAAAGAGCGAGTTGATTATCGTCGCCACCGTCAATCTGGTTAAACCGGTACCGGCTGAATCCATCCAACTGCCACAGATGACCGTAACCCCCAGCCTGATGCGTTACTTCAATATCGCGCCACTCCCTCCCGGACAACAGGAACAACAGGCTTACGGGAAGGCACAACAAACACTGAGTCGGGGAGGCTTTCGGGAATGACGATCAAAAAGATAATTAAAAAAAGGACACCCACAGTTTGGTGTCTGATCACCACCGCCCTGCTGCTGACCGGCTGTACCGACCGATTCCAATACGATGCAGCGACTGAGGTCGCGATTATACCGATGACTGTGCAGGCGGATGGGCTGAACCAGGCGCAACTCAATGCCTTTCTGGATCATAACCGCACGCTGTTGCTGACCGAGCCGGTCACCCTGATGTGGACCGGTGCTGGAGCCAAAGGTGCCGCAGCGAAAAATGTGGCTGTCCTGTTTTCTGAGCAGCTGCGCACCCTGGGGGCTGATCCGCAAAATGTGGATGTCCTCGAACGGCCGGGCGGGGTGCCTGGTGTTGCCATTCGTTATGTCACCTACAAGGTGCAGGTGCCCGATTGCCAGCCTTACGCTGCTGTCAACGAGATCTTCAGCCACCCACGCAATAACCGGATGATCAACAGCGGCAGCAAGCTCCCGCAGCAGAGCTGCTTTGTGGAGAGTAATCGTTGGATGTCCTTGGTTCATCCGGAGCGGGCCTACCGGGGTTCGGCCTCTGTAAGTCGTCAGCCTTAGTTGGGAGGTCGCTATGTTTGATCTGGATATGAATGTTATCTCCAAAAACGAGTTCGGGCTTGAGCAGGGCTCGACCACTTGTGGGCTGTTGTATCGCAGTAAGGAGATCATTGCGCCGTTGACGGAGGCGGTCCGCTTCCATGGCATGGGGGCTTTGCAGTCCTCTCAGTATGACGCTGAGGTGCTGAGCGATACCATTGACGGTGTTCGTTATCCCCTGCTCTTTATCGAGGTTGGGGAGGCTCTGGAGCAGGAGGCCGAGCGCTGGCGTTATCTACTCGCCCATGATGTTCGCGTGGTACTGATCGGCGAAGAGGACAGTATTCGCGCTATGCGGGCCGTGGAGAGTCTGGGGTTTTATTACCTTTTGTGGCCGGCAGACAGCTATATGATCGGCGGGATGCTGGGGACGATCCGTGAGGATCAGCTCCATAATCGTGGCCCACATCAGCTCCGTTCCGCTATGCGTACCGCGGTGGTGGGGCTTAAGGGCGGCTGCGGCTGCACCTTGATCGCCACCGAGCTGGCCCATGTGATCGCCGCAGATTCCGGCAAGCAGATTATTCTGGTGGATCACAACTATCACACCCACGGGCAGCAAAGCGGTATGTCGGTGATGCTGGGCCGGCAGTCTCTGGATCGCCAGCGTCTCAATGATCCGGCCACGGGCCATAATGCTCTGTCCAGGGTGATCGACCAGATGAGTGCCCAAAACCAGCTGTTCCGGCTTGACAGTTTGATCAGTTACCTTGGGGTTGAAGCGGACTGGGGCAATGGCGAGGAGCTGCGGGAGTATAACAATCAACTGCTGGATTCTCTCTCCCGGGAGGCGAATTTTATTATTGAGGACTATTCCGCCTCGGTGGATTTCTCTCTGGATTCTGGCTGGCTCTGTGAACTGATGGACTGCGTGGTGGTGGTGGTTGAGTCCAGTCTGTCGGCGCTGCTACAGACCCGTCAGTTCCTTGAACAATTGCACAGCAAGAACAACGCCCAGAGTCACCCGGCACGGATTATTCTGGTTCTCAACCATGTTCGCCCTGACAGCGCTCTGGACAAGCATTCGATAGAGCAGTATCTGCGTTATCCCGTTGCCATTGAGCTGCCCTGGCTAAAAAAGTGCGAGGAGCGCCTCAGCAGTAACCGGCGTTTTTATAACGGTGCCACTTCGTTGGCCAATCCATTTTTTAATTTGGGACAAGTGATCCTCGGCAAGCCGAAGCGCACGCCATCCCTGTTTCAACGACTAAAGGCGCTGTGGTAATGCTGATCAATCCTGCCAACCGACTCTATATCACCCTGCGGGAAAAAATCTTTGCCGCACTGGATGCCGACGCTGTTAACAGCCTCACTATTGAACAGCTGCGGGAGCAGCTCAAGACCGCCATCGAAGTTATGGTCGATCGGGAGCGGCTGCAAGCACCACCACTATTACGAGCGGAGTTCGTCACCCGTCTGGTGGATGAGATCAAGGGTCTCGGCCCTCTACAGCCACTGATTGATGACAATGCGGTGTCCGACATCATGGTGAACGGCCCGAACTGCGTTTATATAGAGCGGGCCGGCAAGCTCACCCGTACCGATATCGCCTTTATTAATGAAGAGCAGCTGCTGGGTATCGCCAAACGTATCGCCGCCAAAGTGGGGCGGCGGGTGGATGAATCCCAGCCCATGTGTGATGCCCGTCTGCCGGACGGCAGCCGGGTCAATATTACGATCCCGCCCATCACCATTGACGGCACGTCGATCTCCATTCGGAAATTCAGCCGGGACAATATCGGCCTGGATCAGCTCGTGGGGTTTGGCGCCATGTCCCCGCCCATGGCGACCCTGCTGAAAATTGCTTCCACCTGTCGTCTGAATATTTTGATCTCCGGGGGTACCGGTTCGGGCAAAACCACCCTGCTCAATGCCATGTCCCAGCATATTTCCCCCTCGGAGCGGATCATCACTATTGAAGATGCCGCCGAACTGCGCCTGCAACAGCCCCATGTGGTGCGTATGGAGACCCGAATTGCGAGTATCGAGAATACCGGCGCCATCACCCAGCGGGAGTTGGTGATCAACTCGCTGCGGATGCGTCCGGACCGGATCATTATTGGTGAGTGTCGCGGCCAGGAAGCATTCGAGATGCTGCAGGCGATGAACACCGGCCACGATGGTTCCATGACCACCCTGCACGCCAACACCCCGCGGGACGCTATCGGTCGACTGGAGAGTATGCTGATGATGGCGGCGCCCAACCTGCCTTTGGATGCTATTCGCCGCAATATCGCCAATGCCGTAGATATTATTGTTCAGGTCTCCCGTCTCCACGACGGTAGCCGGAAGGTGATGGCCATCAGTGAGATGATGGGTATTGAGGGCAAGAACGTGGTACTGGAAGAGATATTCCATTTTGAACCCAGCTATGACCAGCGTCGACCAGATGGTCGCATCACCGGAAATTTTGTCACTACCGGTTTGATCAGCCGTTCCCGGATCAAGCAGAAGGCGCGCTTCTTCGATATGGAAGCTCTTCTGGAAGAGACGTTCACGGGGCCGTATCAATGAGTGTGTCCGCCAACAGTCTGCTGTTCATCGGAATGGGTCTTGGGCTGGCGGCACTGGCCTTCCCCAGCAACCCCAATCCACTGGGATTACTGGAGGCCGAAATGGCCGCCAGAGAAGGGGACAGCCATAAAACGCGGCAGGCTCTGGAACTGCGCCACCTGCTGAAACAGACCCTCTGGCTGCAGATGAAAACCTTCATGGACAATCTGAAAGCCCAGGTCGGCACCCATCTGCCGCTCAAACTGCTGGCTCTGGCTGCCGTAGCGGTGGCGGCAACCCTCGCGCTGACCGACCTGCTGCCCGACTGGCCCCTGCCTCTGCTGTTTCTGACGGTATTGTTGATACTGACGATTATGGCGATACGGCTGTTGCAGATCATCGAGAAGCGGCTGTTCGCCACTTCGTTTCCCGATGCCCTCAACCTGCTGACCAGCGCCATCAGTTCCGGTGAGAGTCTGATGCACGCCATCGTGTTTGTTGGCGACGCCCTTAAGGGCAGTGTCGGACGGGAGTTCAAACTGATGGGACAACGGCTCAGCATGGGGCAGAATACCGATGAGGTGCTCAAAAAGTCCTGCCAGCGTTTTCCCTATCCGCCGTTCTACTTTTTCGCCATTACCCTGCGCGCCAATATCAACCGCGGCGGGCAGCTTAAAGAGGTGATTCGCCGGCTGAACCGGGTGATGTTCAACAGCCGGGCACTGGATAAAAAGAAGAGCGCCATGACCTCCGAGGCCCGTGCCTCCGCCAAAATTGTCGCAGCCATCCCGTTTCTCTTTATTCTGCTGATGAAATACATGACCCCGGAGAATTTTGACTTCGTTATGTACCATGACGCCGGTCGTCCGGTTCTCTATTACGTCCTGATCAGTGAAACCCTGGGGCTGGGCATTATCTGGTTGCTGATGAGGAGGGTGCAGGGGTGATCCATGAGCTTATGATCCTTTCGTCAATCCCGTTATCACTGACTATCGCCGGGATGGTGGCGTATCAAATCAACCGGGAGTTTGCCCATCAGGCGACGCGTCGAAAGCTGGGGCTGAGCCATGATAATACTCACTGGCACATCCTGTTTCGAAAAATCGAGAAACGGTTGTCATTTCGACGGAAGGATGTCATCAACAACTTTATCCATGCCGGTATCTACCGGGCCGAACTGGCGGCCTGGTATGTCCCCGCCAAACTGCTACTGGGCGCTGGTTTGATCATCGGCATATGGCTGTTTAGTGAGTGGCTCGGGCTGACTGAGAGTCACCAGCGATTGATGGCTACCATGGGGGCGCTGATTATGGCAATCATCGGCCCGGATCTATTGCTGCAGGTGCGCCAGCGGCGGCGAGTCCGAAAAGTCGCCAGCCTGCTGCCTTATATGATTGATTTGATGGCGGTCTGCATTCAGACCGGCATGACCATCGAGGCGGCGATTGCCTATCTCGGACAAGAACTCGAAACCTTTGACAAGGATCTGGCCTGGCTTATGCGCCAGACCGATGCCCGCTCTCGCGTGGTCAACCTGCCGACGGCACTGGCGGAGTTAATGGCAGAATTCCCCTGTAACGAGATGCGCAGCTTTGTCTACACCCTGAGCCAGAGCCTGCAATATGGCAGCTCCATCTACGAGGTATTGACCAGCCTGTCGACCAATATTCGCGAGATTCAGGTACTGGACCTGGAGGAGAAGGTCGGTCAGTTGTCGGCCAAAATGTCACTGCCGCTGATCCTGCTGATTATGTTCCCAGTGGTTATCTTGATCACCGCACCGAGCATTATGAGGATGATGAGTGATGGCTGAGCGGCTGAGATATTTGCCGCACTCCCAGGCGGGATCTCAACTGACAGAAAAATAGGCATATCGCCAACAAAAATCTCTCTTGCGCTGAGCCTGTTGCTTATGTTGCCCACCGTTATAGTGTCCATTTCACTGGATACTACGGAGATGATGAGCGTTGATTAAACGACAAGGAACGCTCAAGCCGCTATTGATGGTGGTCATGCTGAGTCTACCGCTTCTCCTGCAAGGCTGCGTCAGTCAGGGTATAAAACCGGCACCGGGCAGCAACCCTGCCAGCAACGCCAACGAAGCACTGTTACAGGCGGTCGGTAATCACAGCGGGCTGATCGCCCTCTATCGGCACCGTCTTGCTCAGACCCTCGATCAGGCTGAACAGGATGAGCTGCGTCTGAAACTGGCGCAAACCTATCTGAACTCGGGGGATACCGAGTCGGCGCTGTTCTATTGCCAACCGGTGATAGCGGGAGCACCCACCCTGAAAAAAGAGTGTTTGCTGGTGAAGTCCCGGGCTTTACTGGCGACCGGCGATCATCAACAGGCGCTGACCGCGGCACAAGCGAGCCTGGTGCTCGATCCTAAGGATCCCGTCATCCTCAATCAGCTGGGTCTGGTGCAGGCCGATGCCGGCAACTATCAGGAGGCCCGCAAGCAGTTTAACCAGGCTCGAATGCTGATGCTGGATGATGTGACCGCCCGCAACAATCTGGCGATGGTGGATATTCTGGAGCAGCGCTGGAGTCGAGCGGCTGACCAACTGCTGCCTCTGTTTCGCAACGGTCAGGCGGATGACAAAGTGACCGCCAACCTGCTGCTGGCACTGGCCCGCAGTGGTCGTTCAAAAGAGTTTAACGTGGTGTGCGGGCGTAACGACCAGAGCTGCAGGGCGTACTACACAGCCCTCGCCACTACAGGGCGGAGAGTGAACAATGGCTAAACATAAGCAGACCGGTGTCGTCGCCATCGAATTTGCCTTGGGGCTGCTGGCCTTTCTGGGGATGATTTTTTACTGGATTGAAGTCAGCTATCTGGGCTTTGTCAGTTCGGTGGTGGATTATGCGGTGGTCGAGGCGAGCCGGGTATCGCGTCACAATCCAGATACCGATGTGAGTGACAGTTTCTACACCGACAAATTCAAGGGAGTGCTCGATCTGTCGGGCTCGCTCTGGGCGCACTTTCTGGATGTGGAGGAGTTCACCGTAACAACCAGCTATTACACATCGGTGGAAGCACTGGAAAATAAAGCACCTGTGGCCAGCCCAAAAGATGCGCCACTGGCCATCTACCGGCTCTCCTACCCCTATCAGCCACTGTTTATGTCGCTATTTCTGCCAGAAGATCAGACCATGAATATCACGCGGGAAGTGATTGCGGTACAGGAATATGAGCGGTCGAAATTTGAATAAGTTCTCATTAGTAAACGACCGCAGCCGTCAATCAGGCACATTTGTGGTGGAGTTTGCGGTGATCGCCCCTGTCATCGCCATGGTGCTGGTGTTTGCCACCGATATGGTCGGCAAACAGAGCCTTAAAGGGCGGATGCAGGTGTTGGCCTATTCGGCGGTTAGCGTGATTAAGGAGCGGGTTGAGCTTTATGGGGAGACCAATGCGGATGCCATTGACGGCAAAGTGCTGATAGATAGTAACCAAGCGACCATGGTTTACAACATCGTGAAGGACTCCATGGAACGCACCATGATCGGTTTTGATGACCGCAAAATGGGTTACGCTATCGAGCAATATAAAGTGGATGGGGAAACCAATAAGGTACACCACACCACCAAACTCTCAGATAACAATATCACCTGCCAGCCAGATAAGACCCTGGATAAAATGAAAGAGCTGCATATCAAAACCAGCTGGAACCGGCCGGTCAGTCTCTACCAAGTCACCTTCTGTTACCAGGACACCAATGCCTTTGGTGATCTGATCGGCGGCAACTACTCCATGGTCAAGGCCAGCGCCATTATGTTGGGTCGCTGAAAAGAAAAAAAAGGGAAAAAAAGGGCCACCCATGAACTTAAAAAATAAAAAAAGGACAGCCATAAAAATCCGGCCCCAGCGGCAACGAGGTGTAGCCGCCATTATGTTTGCCATTATGCTGCCGGTGCTGATGGGCTTTATCACCCTTGGTGTTGAGGGTGGACGCTATCTGGCTCTCAAGGGGCAGTTTCGGGATGCCGCGGAAGTCGCCTCCCTGATGATCAGCGCCCGTGGCAGTGAAAAGGATGCCGAGAACCAGACACTGGCGAAAGCGGTTGTTCAGGCAATGGTTTCCGATATTGATGGTCTGGCAGTGAAGGTTATCCGTGATGATTGTGACCTTAACGAGGCCAATAACAACTGCGGTGATTCCAGCGATAAACGTCAGTTTTTTCAGTCTCAGGTCGAGATCACTTCAGACCATAACAACTGGTTCCCGGACTGGACCGGTGATGGGATGGGCTTTCCGGAAAAGATCTCATTCCAGACCGATGTTGCCGTCCGCAAATATTATGGTTCCGGGATTGATGTGGTGTTTGTGGCGGATTTTTCGGGGTCTATGAACTGTGAATGGGGAGAATCAAAAGAGGATTGCGAAAAAAAAGAGGACAACAAATCAAAAATTAAAACCCTAAGAACAGTCATCACGAATGTCGCCACCAAACTGGAAGAGTACTCTACCAACCAGCAGTACATAAACACCATGGCACTGGTGCCATTTACCGGGCATACACGGGAAAAAAAAGGCAAAAGCTATCGCCCAGTTATGCAGGTGAAAGTGAACGTAACGTATGATAAAAAAGGCAAACCACTCAAACCTAGTTTTGAGATAGACCAGGCTTATCAGGATATTTTCAAAGAAAAACCGCTTATGTCATTGAGTGACCTTCTGCATGACAATGACGAGAAGGGTACTTTTCACACGGTGGCTCTGACGCCTGATGCCACAGAACTCGACACAGCACTCAACACCATGGAAGCAGGTGGCTGGACTGCCTCCTTTGAAGGAATTATCCGTGCAGCACAGATTGCCCAAAATGGCAAAAACCCATACCGTCTGATTGTTGTACTTTCTGATGGTCAAGATAGTGGACCTCTGGGCACGTACCCTAAAGAAAACATAGAAGCGCATGAAGACCTGTTAGACCCATCCTATTGCGACAAAATCCGCAACGGGCCGGAAGAAAAGCTCTCTGGAAAGTACGTAAATCCCCAAATCGCAGTGATCGGTATTGATTATGATGCTAAGAGCGATCCTAACCTGCAAACCTGCGCCGGCGAAGATAATGTCTACACCGCCAAGGATATGGATGAGGTATATGACCTGCTACTCAGCCTGATCAAAAAAGGCGAAGAAGTAGGCCAACTCTATTATTGATGGCAACCCGTGAAACCCAACAAAAATCAGGAATTAATTGAGTAATGGAAGTCTATCGAGCCATAACCCCGGCTATTTTATTATTGGCCTCTGCCTCAGCGATTGGCTCCACCACCCTCCAGTACCGCTGCCTGGATGGCGCTGAAGCCTGCTACACACAACAGGTCACGGTCGGCCCATCCACGCAGGTGCGCCCCCACAGCAATGGCCGGTTGCAGGAAAGCCTATCGAACGAAGTCATTGCCGCAAACCTCTGGCCTGATGGCACGCAACTTGCTCGCACACACTTCACCTTTGATCGGGCAGAACTATCAGACACCGCTCGTACAATCCTGACCAGCGCCGCACCAAAAATGCGCATCAGCAACCAGCAGTTTGTGATCGAAGGCCATACCGACAACTACGGCAAAGAGCCCTACAACCAGACATTGGGTCAGCAACGAGCCGAGCATGTCGCCCAATTTCTTCAGGACCAGGGGGTTGCCTCAAAACAGCTGACGGTGCGTTCAATGGGGGAGGCCGATCCTGTCGAGGATAACCGGAAAGATGCGGGGCGGGCCGAGAACCGGCGGGTAGATATTATTGTGCGTACGCAGCCCTGACACTCGCCACCCTGGCGGGTGTGGTTTGACGACAAACTTGATAATCACGAGCCCCGAAGGGCTCGCGAGGATTATATTTTCGCCTCTTCCAACGGTATACCCAGCGCGTCGGCTATACCTTTGCCATAGCCCTCATCGGCTTTTAGACAATTATTGATATGTCGTATTTTTATTTCACGGGGTACCGGCGCTATGGACCGGGCAGTGTTATCAAATAGCTGCTGCTTCTGATCCTCTTTCATCAAGCGGAACAGATTACCCACCTGAGTGTAATAGTCTGTGTCTTCCCTGTGGTTCCAGTGATCGGCATCCCCATCAATTTTGAGAGGCGGTTCAGAATACTCTGGCTGCTCACACCACTCTTTTTGATCGTTGGGTTCATACCCGAGCGTACTACCATGGTTACCATCAACTCTCATAGAGCCATCCCGGTGATAGCTATGGACCGGACATCGTGGGGCATTAACCGGTATCAAATGGTGATTGACACCCAACCGGTACCGTTGTGCATCACCATAGGAAAATAACCGGCCCTGCAGCATTTTATCAGGAGAAAAGCCTATTCCGGGGACGATGCTTGCAGGGTTAAATGCGGCCTGCTCAACCTCCGCAAAATAATTTTCAGGGTTTTTATTTAACGCCATGACCCCGACGTCTAAAAGAGGGTAATCTTTGTGGGGCCAGATTTTTGTCAAATCAAAGGGGTTGTAAGGCACTTTTGCCGCATCAGCTTCTGGCATAACCTGTATTTTCAGTGTCCACTTGGGGAAGTCCCCTCTTTCAATGCTCTCGTAAAGATCCTGCTGATGGCTCTCCCTGTTTTTGCCGATCAAATCCTCGGCTTCGGCATCGGTCAAATTTTTTATTCCCTGCTGGGTCCGGAGATGGAATTTGACCCAGAACCTTTCGTTGTCGGCATTGATAAGACTGAAGGTATGACTGCCAAAACCATGCATGTGTCGGTAAGAGGCAGGAATGCCCCGGTCGCTCATAACGATGGTGACCTGATGCAGGGCTTCAGGGAGAGAGGTCCAGAAATCCCAGTTATTTTTGGCGCTGCGCATGTTGGTTCCCGGGTCCCGTTTGACGGCATGGTTGAGATCCGGAAATTTCAGGGGATCACGCAGAAAAAAGACCGGGGTATTGTTTCCGACAAGATCCCAGTTGCCCTCATCGGTATAAAACTTCAGGGAAAAGCCACGTATATCACGCTCGGCATCGGCCGCGCCCCGCTCTCCGGCTACGGTCGAGAACCGGGCAAAAAGTGTGGTCTCCTTTCCTATTTGACTGAAGATACCGGCTTTGGTGTAAGCGCTGATGTCATGTGTCACTGTAAACGTTCCATACGCCCCGGAACCCTTGGCGTGCATCCTCCGTTCTGGAATGACTTCCCGGTCAAAGTGGGCCAGTTTTTCCAAAAACCAGACATCCTGGAGAAGTTGCGGCCCTCTGGAACCGGCGGTTAAAACATCCTGATTGTGTGCCACTGGGCAGCCAAATATTGTGGTGAGCTTCTTGTCTTTCAAAACGTCTACCTCGTACTGCGCCTGCGTACAAATTTGCAGCCTGTATGAGGATAGCTCGGTAGCGTCAATTGTGTATGAAGGTGTGTGGAATATACGTCCCTGGCTGATTATTTTTGACCCTTCTGGTGCTGCAAAGCTCAAATAGCCATAAGCCCCCATTAAGAATGGTGAGCATTCTCCCGGTCACGGGCAGCGGCTTTCTCAATAAGCTGCAGGGCGGTTTTTTCGCAGGGCGGCAGGGTGGCATCAGAGTAGCCTGCGGGAGAGACCCGTTGCCCCCATTTCATAACCACCGCCGCGGAGGTAAGACCTGCACCAAAAGCACAGAAGAGCACTACGTCACCCGGGTGTATACTGCCAGTCTCCAAGGCATCACATAGCGCAATCGGGATGGTTGCCGCCGAGGTGTTACCGTATTTTTCTATGTTGACAAAGGTCTTTTCCCTGGGAATACCTATTTTGTCCGCCAACGTCTCGATAATGCGAATATTGGCCTGATGGGGAATCACCCAATCGACATCCTCTTTTGTCAGCCCGCTCTCTTCCAGTGCCTGTATTCCCACACGGATCATGCCTTTTATAGCCCGCTTAAAGACCTCCCTGCCCTCAAACTGCAGGGAAAAATCCATGGCATGCGCGCTCAGTCTATCCATACTGGAGCCAAAACCAGACACTTTTAAAATTTCACGGCCATCGGGATCATTATTCAGGGCATAACCCAGCACACCGACAGGCTGTTCTGATGCGGAGGCTTCGAGTATGACGGCGCCTGCACCATCACCAAACAGGACGGCAGAATCACGGAAAGTCCAGTTGAGATAAAACGACAAACGTTCCGCACCCACAACAAGAATGCGTCGATACTGACCACTGCGAATTTGGGCTGTTGCCAGACCCAGACCATAAAGAAAACCTGAACAGGCGGCATTAATATCAAAGGCAGCACACTCGGCACCGATATTGGCCTGTACCGTGCCGGCTATATGAGGGATCAGTGTATCGGGGGAGGCGGAGGCGAGAATAATCATATCCAGATCAGAGCCACTGACACCCGCTGCAGCCAATGCTCTCTCAGCAGCTACCGTCGCCAATGCGGATGTATCAACATGGCTGATATGCCGCTGCCCTATTCCCGTTCGGGAACGGATCCACTCGTCGGTGGTGTCCAGGATCGTAGATAAATCATGATTGGTCAGAATGGCAGGCGGCAGACACTTGCCCCAACCGGTGATCTCAGCATAACGCATGGCTAAGTTACCTTTTATGGTTATCAGCAACAGTAGTTGGCGGATATCCGCATTGACAAGCACTGTCCTGCCGGCCAGAGTCAGACAGGATCAAGCAAGACACTTGCTCATATCTTCGTCTGGCGGGTAGTGGGTCAAATCTGTGCTGTGGCATAAATATCCCTCCCAAACTCGACCTTGTTGATCAGCAATCCGATGACGATATCGTGTATTTTTTCCAGTTTGGAAAAACAGGGCTCTTTATGGATTCGGTACTGGGCTCCCACCATTTGACCGACTAAAATAGAGCCAAAACCAGCACAGGACTGTCGCGAGTAACTCATCAAAATTCATAGGCAAAATCAATCGTTTTTCATATGATCCTCTTGATATTACTGGCCTGTAGCCAATCATTTTTAAAATTTGCCTACACTTTTTGAACAGTGACTGTCGTGATATGGCAAGGGTTC
>CAMRBW010000065.1 GCA_947040555.1 uncultured Oceanospirillales bacterium
AATCCCATGCCGGTACCGACCTCGGCATCATCCGCACAAAAGCAGAGCCTCAGGCCGACGGCTCTTATACCGTCACCGGCACCAAAATATTTATTACCGGTGGTGAACACGACTTGACCGAAAACATCATCCATCTGGTGCTCGCCAAACTGCCCGATGCCCCGGCAGGCCCGCGCGGTATCTCCATGTTCCTGGTGCCGAAGATTCTGGTTAACCAAGATGGATCACTGGGGGAACACAATGCCCTCTCCTGCGGCTCCATCGAGCATAAAATGGGCATCCAGGCCTCGGCAACATGCGTGATGAACTTTGATGGTGCCAAAGGCTATCTGGTCGGAGAGCTCAACAAAGGTCTGAACGCAATGTTCACCATGATGAATTACGAGCGTCTGTCCATCGGTCTTCAAGGGCTGGGCTGCTCGGAGATGTCCTACCAGACAGCGACAGCCTATGCCAAAGATCGCCGGCAAAGCCGGGCCGCATCAGCACCTGCTGAACCAGACCAAATGGCCGATCCGATTATCGTCCATCCGGATATTCGTCGCATGCTGATGAACATCAAGGCCACCACCGAAGCAGGCCGGGCCTTTTCCACCTATGTGGCCATGCAGCTTGATCTGGCTCGCTATGCCGATGATGAGTCCGTCAAAGCGACTGCAGAAGGTCTGGTTGCTCTGCTGACCCCGGTCGCCAAGGCATTCCTTACGGATCTCGGTCTGGAAAACTGCATTCTTGGTCAACAGGTACTGGGTGGTCACGGCTATGTGCGGGAGTGGGGCCAGGAGCAGTTGGTGCGTGATGCACGCATTGCCCAAATCTACGAAGGCACCAACGGCATTCAGGCACTTGATCTGATGGGTCGCAAGACTGTCGCCAACGGCGGCAAACTGCTCCAGCTCTTTGCCAACGAGATTCGCGGATTTATGGGTGCCTGTACTCCGGAACTGGAAGAGTTCACCACACCACTGTCGGACGCCCTCAGTAAATTGGAAGAGCTCACGCTGTTTGTGCTTGAAAGTGCCAGAAAGAACCCCAACGAGGTTGGCGCAGCCTCTGTCGAGTATCTGCACACCTTCGGCTATGTTGCCTACGCCTATATGTGGACACGCATGGCCAACACAGCGCTGGAACAACTGAAAAAACAGGACGAAACGACAGAGAGCTTCTATCAGGGTAAGTTGGCAACAGCCCGCTACTTTTTCCAACGACTGCTGCCTCGTATCGACAGTCTGTGTACTGCTGTACGTTCCGGTGCTGATCCTCTGTACGCACTCAGCGTCGATCAGTTCTAAGCAGAATCGAGCACCAGAAACGGTTATTCCTGGGGTATAAACTGCCCCATGAATGCCGGATCTCTGCAAGATGGGGGCAGTATCTCCGGAAGTTTGTCCTGGTTATAGCCATACAGTTTTAGCGTATGGTGGTTTTCCATCAACGACTGAAACAGTGCCTGAAGCTCCTGAAGTGTCACCTTATCAATGGCGCCGACCAACTGCTCTGACTGGTCAAAATCGATGAAGTCATCATTCAGATCGATCCAAAAATTCATTGACTGCTCTGCAAGAGTCTGAGGATCACTCAAAATTCCGGCGATTGTTGATATCTTCAGATCATCCAATTGCTGCTCGGTAATCTCCGACAATGTTTTCCGAAAGTTTTTAAAAAAAGTACTGATACGCTGATCCAGTGTCTCGGGGGAATATTCCGGAGACTGAATAATAAAATTCATGGTCGGAAAACGGTTATTTTCGTTATAAAAGACCGATACCATGTACCCAAGCTGCTCCTGTGTCCGCAACTGGTTGTAAAATGGTGTACTCATCAGGCTGGTAAGTAGCTGGTAAGTTGCTCTGGTTTTTATTTTTTGGTCCACTGCCGTATTCACCATAAAAATCGAGAAATCCTCATTGGTGTAACTAATGTGGCAAGTGTTCTTTTCCAGCGTCTTCGGAGCAAGCTTTTGCAGTACCTCTTTTTGATTCTGAAACTCTACGCTCACATAGGGTTTGATACCCTCTATCATTCGCTTGACCTGTTTTCTACTGGCATTGCCATTAATCAACACCGTCACTCTTGTCTGCTCAAACAGCTGATGGCTCCACTGCTGCAGAGAGTCTGTGGTGATGGTGTCCAGAGCTGCCCGTAACTGCGGGGTGGAGAATTCATAATCAAATTTCATCTCCATGAAAGCGTGTTTTAGCAAGGTTAAAGGGGGGGAATAAGCCACATTATCCAGAAGCCTTGTCAGATATTCCTTCTTTTGACGCAATTTTTCAGGGACGATCCGCAAGGTCTTCATTCGGCGCAGGAGAGCATCCAGAAAAGCGGGCAGTTGTTCGTTGTAACCGGAGACTACTATGAAAAATCCGTTATGGTCATTATCAATGCCATAAGTCAGCCCCGCCAGTTCGGCCATATACAAAGTCTCATTGAAGCTATCACTTAACAGCTGGGTATATAGAGAAAATTGTATGTTGGCCTCAGCTGTTGATATGACACGCTGCTGGTGAAAGCGAACGAAAACATTCGTTTTTGGTACTTCAAAGCTGTTATCGTGCCGCACCCAAGCCTGCAAACTGGATTCCCCCTCCGAAAGGAGCTCTGGAAGCGGTGTTTCCGGCTCTTCATTCAAGGACATATCCCCGAGCATAAAAATATTTTTCGGTGGCAGGGCGAGTTTTTTTCCCCCGAGTATTGGTGAACGCCAAAGATTGCGCTCTTCATCTGTAAATTTGCGTACACTGTAAGCCATCCCCATCCACGGTTCGGTGATCACCTCTTCCGCTGATACGGAAGGTGGTCTGTCGTTCATCACCTGCATAATCATATTTTCTGGTGTCAGACTTTTGAGAATGCTACGCACCTTTTTTGGGTTAAAGGACTCAACAACAAAATGCCCCTTGATCAAATACTCGGGAGGTAGCACTGTCATTGAATCAATCAAAAAGTTTGCGGTATCCTCTGAATTTTCCACCGGCATATAGCGAAACTCCAATTCCCACTGAGTCTGAAGCTCCTTGAAATAGACCTGATTGACACCCTCCTTTTCTATCAGCTGAATATACTCAAAGGTCAGCCCGGTGATCTCCTCAATCTGCTCAAAACCTTCTTTGGTCAGGGAGAAAGCAAGCTTAATCCTTGCCTCCCTGGTGTCGTCCACCTCTTGAGCATTGATGCTGGAAACCCAGCCTCTTTCAACCAACAAACTATGCAATGAGCCTTCCGCCTCGTGTCCAAGAAGATGGACTATATATTGAGTAGATTTCTCTTGCAGATAGTTGTCGTCTACTGGCAATGGAAAGGTCAATAGAAGGCTATAGCCCTGTTGTTGAGTCTGCATATCTATCCGCAGCCCCTTCTCCTTGTCTGTATAAATCGGTGGCAGTTCCGGCCTTTTGGGAGACGGCTGACTCGGAATCTTGCCAAAAATATTCTTAACCTGTGTAGCCATTTCATCAATGGGGGAGCTACTGACCACCACGATGGAAAGGTTTCCACTGACATACCACATGCGGTGAAAGGCGCGCAAAGCTTCACGAAGCTCAAGCCCATCATGATTCCGAAGTGTTTTGAGATTACCTACACCAAAACGGGAGGCCGGATGATCGGGATTTAAAAGTGTCCGGCTCACCATGATCGCCCGCCAGCTGTCTTGCTGCCGGTAAATCTGGAACTCAGAATCGACCGCGTGAATTTCACGATCAATTAGCTCCGGTGCCAGTAGGGGGGAGATAAAGAACTGTGCCAGCCTGTCCATCGCAGGATAAAGTTGCTCTTGATGGATAGTAAAGTAGTAGGTCGTGTCCGTATCCCCTGTCCAGGCGTTGTTATCACCACCATGCGCACCGATAAATGCATCAAAGGCATCCGGCTCCGGATATTTGTTACTGCCCAAAAAGAGCATGTGCTCAAGTAGATGAGCCAACCCCGGCCACTCATGAGGATTCTGGTTGCTGCCCACATTCACGCCCGCAGCCATTGCCGCAGTCCCGACAGCCGGACTCGAGACCAGCACCACCTTGATACCATTTTCAAGGGTCAGATAACGGAATTCTCTAGGGTCTCCAGGACTTTTTATGATCTGCGGTACAGATTGCTGACTCGGGTCAACATGAGCAGACATTTCCTTGCTGCTGAAAATGCAAATAATCAACAGCAGCAGAAAAGAGAACATTCTGCAGGTACTGATGGAGCGGTGCGTCATCTGACATACCCATATGATATTGTTTAACCCTATCGAAACTAGAAACAGAACCAATGACGATCATGACTTAATTTATCGGTATCCCAGCGTTTTCTTCACAACACTTTGAACCCACAGTATTGAACCCACAGTATTGGATCCACAGTATTGGATCCACAGTAGTCGAAATAGTTCACTACTGTTTGCAAAACGATTAAGAAGGAATCCAGTGGGAAAGCGTCTCCTGCAAGCTCTCCACCTTCACCGGTTTCGAGATGTAATCATCCATACCCGCCTGCAAGCATTTTTCCCGATCACCTTCCATAGCATTGGCGGTCATGGCGATAATCGGTAGATGGATGCCTTTGGTCGTCTGCTCCCGCTTGCGGATAAGGTTGGAAGCTTCATAACCGGACATCACCGGCATCTGACAATCCATCAAAACGAGGGCGTAATGTTTTTCGGCACTCATCTCCACCGCTTCCTTGCCATTGACGGCAAGATCCACGTCGGTTAACCCCAGTTTTTTGAGCATGGCAATAGCCACTTTCTGATTCACTGGGTTGTCCTCCACCAGCAACAGTGCTCCGGCATGTAATGCCTGCTCCGGCTCTTTTGACGTCGAAACCGGACACTGGGCTCCCACTACAGTTTGACGATTCAGGACTTCTATTGTGACTTCAAGAAGTTGTCTCTGCCGGAATGGCTTGGTAAGACAACCATGCAGGAAAGCCGCTCTCTGCTCTTTTATGCTGAGCTGACCGGCACTGGTGAGCATGATGCGCTTGGATTTTTTCAAAAGATCGTCTTCAGCCATCAGCCTTGACAAGGTCAGACCATCCATAACAGGCATCTGCATATCCAGATAAATCAAATCAAAGGGGCGACCAGCGGTGACAGCGTTGTGCATCTTCTCAAGCGCAATAGCCCCGCTTTCTGCCGTTGCGTGATCAACACTCCAGGCCTCAAGATATTTGTGCACGATCTCCCTGTTGGTGGAATTATCATCCACAACCAGTGCATACACATCGCTGACCACATCGTAACTCTCGACTTTGGTTGGCAGACCATCACTCTGATCACAGTCTATTTCGAAGAAGAAACAGGAGCCTTTGCCCGGCTCACTCGTCGCCTGAAGCTTTGAATCCATCAGCTCAACCAGCTGACGGGAAATACTTAACCCAAGTCCGGTACCACCAAATTTTCGAGTCGTGGAGTTATCAGCCTGAGAGAAAGGCTCAAACAATTTTGGAATGACATCAGCCTCAATCCCCAGACCCGTGTCTTCCACCTCAAAGCGAAGACGGTGTTTGCCGTCGCCTCCCCCTAGATAAAGAGCACGAACGATAACCTCACCTTCACTGGTGAACTTGACTGCGTTGCCCAACAAGTTGGTCAGCACCTGACGCAGACGAACAGGATCCCCCTTCACTGCTTCAGGCATATTCACATCGGTATAGCAACTCAACTCAATTTCTTTCTCCCTCGCCTTGCCGGCCAGCAGAGAGGAAATATCAGCCGTCAGATCGGCCGGGCTCATATCGATGCATTCCAGCTCCATTTTTCCGGCTTCTATTTTGGAAAAATCGAGAATGTCATTGATGATCTGCAACAGTGCATCGGCGGAACTGTAAGCCGTATTGAGATAGTCCTGCTGCCCCCTGTCCAGATTGGTATCCTTGAGCAGCTCCATCATGCCAAGCACACCATTCATAGGCGTGCGAATCTCATGGCTCATATTGGCCAGAAAGGCACTTTTGGCCCGAACGGCCTCAAGGGCAACCTCCTTGGAGCTGTTCGCCTCTTCTATAGCCAGCTGGAGATTTTCATTGGCCAGATTGAGGGCCTCTGTACGCAGTTGGACAGTGCCTTCTAACTCTGCTTTGTGCTCATTGAGTTGTTTGTCCCTGCTATGAACCTGAGCCATCATCTGGTTGAAATTTTCGTAGAGCTGACCGATCTCATCCTCCCCGATCTTCTCCAGCTCATAGTCATAAAGCTGATAAGTAGACACCTGTTTTATGGCATCAGCCAGCTTGGTAATGGGCCCGGAAATCAGCCTCTGCATACGGAAGGCGACTATATAAGCGATGATCGTCGCCAATACTGTTATCATCAGCGTCGCCATGATGTTCAGGGTGATCTGCCGATAAAGTGAATCCAGACTGGCTCGAATAACGATGGTTCCAAGCACCTCATCTTCAAAACGGACAGCCTGAATAACATCGAGAAAATCCTCACCCAGCGTGACCTGACGCTCGGTCGGCGGACGGGGCTTTTTGGTAAAGCTGGGTGAATCGCTCCGTGAATAGCTGGCGAGAATCTCCCCATCAGGATGAAACAGGTGAGCTTCTCTTACACTGCTAACGGAGTCCAGCCCCTGCAGCAGCTCTTTAGCAACAGCCATATCCTGAATGGCGTGCCCAGTGCTGGAAAAGACTTCGGCCAGATTCTGAATGCGCTCCTGTAGAATGCCTTTGGACTTCACATAATCACTGACACTGAATACCAACAAAGTGACCAACAGACCAATCTCGGCCGTGATCATCATGGCATAGCGTAACTTGCCTTCAATTGAGAGTGCTGAGAAACGAAACATCACATCCCTGTGAGCTTGTCTGGATAATAACCACCGCCTTTACTTGGTACAGACACATCTACAAGTTCAGGCCCTTTAAATTCTTTCCCTCTTAAAAAATTAGTAGATATTTCAATGTGTGCAACGAATAACCCATCCAGTGACCTGAGACATCAACTCAAACACACCACACTAGATGACGATGTATGCCGATTATTTCACGGCCGCGGTGGTCTACTGTCGGGTTTTGAGCACATCACTCTGGACTGGTATCCCCCAGTACTGCTGCTGACCGCATTCAAAGCCATTGACGATGAGTTACTCAATGAGATGACCCGACTGCTGCAAGAACTCTGGTCAGGGCCATGGCAGCAACAAGGGGAGATGAATCTGGTCTTTCAGCAACGCGGCCTCGGTATTGCCCGTGTCGAATTAATTTCTGGCCGTACTCCCGAGCATCACATTGTCCAGGAAAATGGCAGGAAAACAGTGGTCCACCTTATGCGTGGTCAAAACCACGGCCTGTTTCTGGATATGCGTAATGGTCGGGATTGGGTCGAGCAGAATGCCAAAGACCGCAGAGTACTCAATATGTTTTCCTATACCTGCGCCTTCTCGGTAGCCGCACTGAAGGGAGGAGCAGGGCAGGTTATCAACATCGATATGAGCAAAGGTGCTCTGGCGATTGGACGTGACAATCATAAGATTAACGATTTAAACGACAATTATCGCCTCCTTGGCCACGACATCTTCAAGTCCTGGGGCAAGCTGCGCAAACTGGGGCCTTACGATCTGCTGATCGCTGATCCCCCCAGTAACCAGAAAGGCAGTTTTGTTGCCAGCAAAGACTACCCTCGTCTGTTGAGAAAACTGCCCGAGCTTTTGAATCCCGGTGGAGAGATGTTGTTGTGTCTGAATGCGCCTGAACTTTCCAGAAACTATCTGCGGGAACAGGTTGCGACAGAATGCCCGGAGATGGTGTTCGTCAGGCAGGTTGAGAATCCGGCCATTTTTGCGGATATTGATCCTGACCGAGCCCTCAAGGTGCTCTTATACAAAAAGCCATAAACCCATTTTTATTGAAGATTCACTTGAAGTTCACCGTAGGAATGCTGTGTACGTTCTATAAGTAGAGGCGTATATCCAGCAGCCTATCAAAACTCGTTACAAGAGGATGCCATGATCATAGTAATCCCTTCGGAGCGCACACCCGACGAACGTCGTGTTGCTGCCAGCCCGGATAGCGTGAAACGACTAAAAAAACTCGGTTTTGATATCTGCATTGAACAGGGAGCCGGAGCGGCTTCCAGTTTTACTGATGAGCTTTATCAAGCGGCTGGTGCAGAAATTATTGCCGACCAGACCGACCTGTTCAGCAAAGCGGATATTGTTCTCAAGGTTAATGGTCCACTGTCTGATGAGATCGAACGGCTCAAGCCTGGCACGACACTGGTCAGCTTTTTCTGGCCAGCACAAAACCCTGAACTGCTCAATCAGTTGGCAGAAAAGCAAGTCAATGTACTGGCAATAGACTCCGTGCCTCGCATCTCCCGCGCCCAGAAGATGGATGCACTCAGCACCATGGCCAATATCGGCGGTTACCGGGCGGTGGTGGAGGCTGCCAACCTGTTCGGTCGTTTCCTGACCGGCCAAATCACCGCTGCGGGTAAGATTCCACCTGCCAAAGTGCTGGTCATTGGTGCCGGTGTTGCCGGTCTTGCGGCAATTGGCACAGCGAAAAGTATGGGGGCGATTGTGCGCGCCTTTGATACGCGTGCTGAGGTCAAACAGCAGGTCGAGTCCATGGGCGGCGAGTTCCTGACCATAGATATCGAAGAAGATGGTGCCGGTACAGGCGGCTACGCCAAAGAGATGTCCAAGGCGTTTATCGCGGCTGAGATGGCACTGTTCAGGGAACAGGCCAAAGAGGTGGACATCGTTATTACCACTGCGCTGATTCCCGGCAAGCCCGCTCCGAAACTGTGGCTGGAAGAAGCTGTAAAAAATATGAAAGAGGGTTCGGTGGTCGTCGATATGGCCGCAGAACAGGGCGGCAACTGCGCACTGACCGAACCGGGCAAGGTAGTCGTCAAAGAGGGTGTAACCATTGTCGGCTATACCAATCTCGCCTCACGACTTCCGGGTCAGGCTTCTGCACTTTACGCCCAAAACCTCGCTCACCTGCTGGCAGAAATGACGCCAGAGAAAAACGGTCAGCTGGTTATCGATATGGATAACGAAGCCATTCGTGGCGCGACCGTTACCAAAGATGGCGAAATTACCTGGCCACCGCCCGCACCTAAGCTGTCCGCCACGCCAGCACCAAAGCCCGAGTCTGTTAAAGAAAAATCCGGACCGGTCAAAAAAGAGAAACAGACGACAAGCCCCACAGCCATTATCGGCTTCTGGACTGTTGCCGGTGCGCTTCTGCTCCTGCTGGGACAGTCCTCACCACCGGAGTTCCTCTCCCACTTTATGGTGTTTGTGCTGTCGATATTTATCGGCTGGCAACTGATCTGGAATGTCTCGCACTCACTGCATACGCCGCTGATGAGCGTAACCAATGCCATCTCGGGGATTATTGTGGTCGGTGCGCTGCTGCAGGTGAGCACCGGTTCGTTCCTGATATCTGTTCTGGCGTTTATCGCCACTCTGCTTGCCACCATCAATATCGTCGGTGGCTTTCTGGTAACCAAGCGCATGCTAGCCATGTTCCGCCGTTAAAAACGGGCGCCGTTAAGGGAGAAGATGTATGAGCGGTGTTGTCTATGTGGCCTATCTGTTGGCCGCTGTCTTTTTTATCCTCAGTCTGAAAGGGCTGAGTTCTCATGAAACGGCGAAAGCCGGTAACTATTACGGCATGGCCGGTATGGCCATTGCCATTATCGCCACCATCGCCGATCCGAGCGTAACCCGCTATTGGCTGCTGATCCCTGCCATTGCTATCGGTGCTTATGTCGGCGTGCAGAAGGCGCGTGCCGTAGAGATGACCGAGATGCCTCAACTGATTGCTTTGCTGCACAGCTTTGTGGGTCTGGCGGCGGTTCTGATCAGCTGGGCCGGCTACCTTGACCCGAAGGCTATAACTCTGAGTGGTGCGGCACAAACCATCCATCTGGTAGAGATCTATCTTGGTATCTTTATCGGGGCAGTGACGCTTACCGGCTCACTGATAGCCTGGGGCAAGCTGAACGGAAACATCTCTGGCAAGCCTTTGACCCTGCCTTTCCGCCATGGATTGAACGCCATCGCCCTGCTTATCTGTGCGGCCATGTTGTACTACTTTATTCAGCATCCACACGCCGGTGTGTCCACGTTCTTCCTTGTGCTGATGACCGTGATCGCTCTGGCTATCGGTCTGCATCTGGTCGCAGCCATCGGCGGTGCTGATATGCCGGTGGTGGTCTCCATGCTGAACAGCTATTCCGGTTGGGCCGCGGCAGCAACCGGTTTTATGCTCGGCAATGACCTGCTAATTGTGGTGGGTGCTCTGGTGGGTTCCTCCGGTGCCATTCTTAGCTACATCATGTGCAAAGGCATGAACCGTTCCTTTATCTCGGTCATCATGGGCGGCTTTGGTACCGACAGTACCAGCACCAGCACCAGTTCGGAGATCGAGGGCACCGCGATTGAAGTGTTCGCTCCAGAGGTAGCGGATGAACTGGATAGCGCCAAAAGCGTTATTATCGTGCCCGGTTTTGGTATGGCTGTAGCCCACGCACAGCAGGCCGTAAAAGAGCTGACTGAACAACTGCAGAGCCGGGGTTGTAAAGTGCGCTTTGGTATTCATCCCGTGGCTGGTCGTCTACCCGGTCATATGAATGTGCTGTTGGCGGAAGCCAACGTGCCCTACGACATTGTTCTGGAGATGGATGAGATCAATGATGATTTCACCAGCACCGATGTTGTTATGGTTATCGGAGCTAACGACACCGTTAACCCGGATGCCATGGAGAAACCAGACTCCCCCATCGCAGGTATGCCGGTGCTGAAAGTGTGGGAAGCGAACACAGTGATTGTGCTCAAGCGCTCCCTGGCATCCGGCTATGCCGGTGTTGAGAACCCCCTGTTCTTCCGCGACAACACCCGTATGCTGTTTGGTGATGCCAAAGAGAGTTTGCAGCAGATTCTCAAGGAGATGTAAGGCAAAAGTCGTATGATCACAAAGCGGGCTGAAATAGCCCGCTTTTTTTTGCACAAAGCGTCGAATAACTCAACTCCGCTATGATTCTTCTCTTCTTTTACTTTATTATCCCCAGCCTTTGCTATGGTGCCTTAGTGGCCAGGTGTATGAACGTGCTTTAACGCACTCAACACCTGAGGGAACGGGGTGAAAAACCCCGACTGTACCCGCAACTGTAACAGGCGAGCCGCCACTCAATCTGTGCCACTGGAGCGATCCGGGAAGGCGAGTGAAAGCAACGACCCTGGAGCCAGGAGACCTGCCCTGCAAAACCAACGGAACAGACCGGACTTCAGTTCGGCCTGTTTTATACCGGGCGGGTTTACCTGGTTGTTGAAATCACTCTCTGATTTCCTGCCTTGCAGGCGGGTTAGCTATGCGACCACGAATCGCGGCGGCCTTTGCCTGAACAAACGACTCCCGTCTTACAGAGACTACGGTGCACCCGACGGTGACACCCGGAGTTAATGATATGAAGCGAATTCTGCTGTCTATTCTGATGCTGCTGACCCTCCCGGTCTGGAGTGCGGAGTCCTGTGAGCAGGATGCTGTCGGGAAGTCTGTCTGTCTGGATAAGCCTGCCCGACGCATTATCAGTCTGGCGCCCAATATCACTGAACTTCTCTTTGCGGCCGGTGCCGGAAACGCAATTGTCGGCGTCGACGGCCACAGCGACTATCCTCCTGCTGTCAGCAAAATTGCAACCATTGGTGGTTTTCCCTCGATCAGTATTGAAGCCCTGCTGGCACTTCGTCCTGATCTGGTGGTGGCATGGAACGGTATGAACTCCCCACAGCTCAGCGAGAAAATTGCCTCACTGGGCATTCCGATATTCCATCTCAACCCCGCCACCATTCCCGGTGTGGCGGCCTCCCTGCGGACTTTGGGCCGACTGGCCGGCACAAACACTGTTGCCAATCAGGCTGCGGATGCGTTCACGTCCCGTTACCAGAAGCTCAGGGGGACCTATGCTGATCGTAAAAAAGTCACAGTGTTCTACGAGATGTGGGCCAGCCCTCTGCTCACTGTCGGCGAACCGCATCTGACCAGTCAGCTCATGGCAATGTGCGGCGGCATCAATATATTTTCGGATCTGAAAAAATCGGTACCGGCAGTGGATATTGAGTCCGTACTGGTTCGCAATCCGGATGTCATTATCACCAGAGACAACTTCGGCAAAAAGACAGAGCAGGCCAAACACTGGCAATCGTTGAACAAACTGGACGTCGTTGGTCGTCAGCATATTTTCAGCCTGCCGGATCAATTAATCTCGCTGCCTACGCCACGCATTCTCGATGGAGCAGAGCTGCTCTGCAAAGCAGTGGATGCTGTGCGCAAAGAGCTATCCACTGAATCCACTGCGAAACCATCAACCTGATAACTCCCCTCAGCACCGCTGTTTACAATTTATTCATCGTTTATATGTAAGGTTATAAAATGACAAAACCATTCGTTATCGCTCTTCTGCCTTTGGCGATTACAGCGGTTCAGGTACAAGCCGATGAGGTTTACCAGTTGAGCGATGTTGTGGTGACAGCTTCCCGTACCGCACAGACTATTGATGAAACTCTGGCGCCAGTCACGGTGATTAGCCGGAAGGAGATTGAGCGGAGCCAGGCGACGAGTGTTACTGAACTATTAAACAGAGCCCCTGGCGTTCAGATCACATATAACGGTGGTCCCGGCAGTAACACCGGTGTTTATATTCGAGGCACCAAAACTGCACAAACGCTGATTCTGGTTGATGGACATAAGATAAATTCCGCAAGCTCAGGAACAGCTTCTCTGGAATATCTCGATCCAGATCAAATAGAGCGTATCGAAATTGTACGAGGCCCTCGCTCAAGTCTGTATGGAGCGGATGCGGTTGGCGGTGTTATCAATATCATTACCAGAACAGGTACCGGAAAACCCCAACTGACCATGAAAGCAGGGATGGGAAGTCGTGACACAAACGAGCTTGCCTTGAACTACAGCGGCAATGTTGACGGAACCCGTTTCAGCCTGGGCTCACGCCTCTACGAAACACAAGGCTATGATCGTACAACAAACAAGAAAGGCTCCGACTGGGATGATGATGGATACCGAAACAAATCCCTCTCAGGAAGCCTCTCTAAACAGCTGAATAATAACATTGAAATCGGCATAAACCTTTTCCATGCAGAAGGCAAAGCTGAATATGACAATGCATCCGGTAGTACATGGGAAGGTTATCCGACCTCATATTTCGAGCAGTCCACTATAAATACCCACATTTCTTTACTTGTTAATGATGTCTGGATTACCAAACTAGATGCAGGATTTTCTCGCGACAACCGTGATGATATTGGTTCAAAATATCCAAGAAATGCAACGAACAAACGTTACTCAACCAGTTGGATAAATGATATTTCATGGTCTGATAATCAACAGCTGACAACGGGTATCGACTACTCAAACGAGAAAGTTGATAGCAGCTCTAACTACTCAGAAAGTGAGCGCTACAATGCGGCGGTCTTTGCCCAAAATTCATCCTCATTTAATAGCAACGATCTGCAGGTCGGTGTTCGGTACGACAAAAATGAGGCTTACGGAAACAAAACCACAGGTAACATAGCTTGGGGCTTTGACTTACCCTACGACATGCGCCTGATTACTTCATACGGAACAGCATTTCGTGCCCCCACTTTCGGGGACCTGTACGGGTCCAATCCAGACCTAAAACCCGAAGAGTCAAAGAATACGGAAATTGAACTCCGCGGAAAATTTAGTGATTTCACACACTGGTCGGCCAATGTCTACCAAAATAACATGAAGGACATGCTGGATTACAATTACGACACTCAAAAAACTGAAAACATCTCAAAAGCACGCATGCGTGGTATTGAACTGAGTGCATCCACTCAGCTATCCGGTTGGGAAATAACAGCCGCCCTGAGCCTCCTTGATCCAGAGAACCGTTCAGGCGAAAACAGTGGTAAAACATTAAATCGTCGTGCAACAGAATTGTTCGCACTGGATGCTGACAAAGAGTTTGGGCACTGGACTGTGGGTGGAACCTTACGTTCACAAGGTGCAACCTGGAATGATCCAGCCAACAAAGAGGAGGTTAGTGGTTTTGCAACTGTAGATCTCAGAACCTCTGTCAAACTCACCCCTGAACTGAAAACACAATTCAAAGTGGTCAACCTTCTCAATAAA
This sequence comes from uncultured Oceanospirillales bacterium, assembly GCA_947040555.1. Lineage (GTDB taxonomy): Bacteria > Pseudomonadota > Gammaproteobacteria > Pseudomonadales > Endozoicomonadaceae > Sansalvadorimonas. The sequence continues at coordinate 14,125 of CAMRBW010000065.1, forward strand.
GAGTTCACAACCACTAAAGGTTACGTTGATGAGCCCCGCGGTGCCTTCATCTCCCTGACCTGGACACCCAACCCCTAACAACCCCCTAAGGACTCCACCATGCCCCTGAAGTACTCCGGCAATATCCGGGAGCTCTGCTACCCCTTCATTTATGAAGAGTCCGCTCTGTGTGACTACGAGATTCTGACCGATGAACTCTGCACTCTGGTGGGGTGCGCCATCACGGAACTGGAGTTGGACCACCGCTTCGCTGATATCTGTGACTTTCTTGAGGAACTGCAGCCCAAGATGTTCCATCTGAACGGCTCCATCAGGGGCAAAGGCAGCATCCATGAAGAGGATATCCAGCGCCTGGATCATTACTTCGACCGGTTTGAACAGGAGATTGGCGGCCGCATCCAGAGCTTTGTTCTGCCTCGCGGCCCCCGGTCTGTGCAGCTGATTCACTCATGCCGCAGCCTGTGCAAAAAGGTGGTTCGCTGCATGGTGAAAATAGACGCTGAAGGTCGTGAGGTGCCGGATGTTCTGCACCGTTACGCCAATATGCTGTGCAACCTGCTGTTCCGGCTGACGGTGGTGATCAATGGCCGGCTCGGCATCAGGGAGCCGGAATATATCAGCCCCAACTATCCACAACGCCCACCGAAAAAGAAAAGAGAGTCATCTGCCACCAGTTAAACGACAACTGTCTTTATTGATTGGGAAGGCAGAGATAATGCGCCACACTCTCTGGTGAAGTGTCGTTCAGATGAGGAACAACTCCAAGACAGGGCGCTGGTAACAGGCCTTTCAGGGTTGCCAAATTCTCTTCAAAACGACTCATCTCCGGCTCTGCGCGGTTGGCAATCCAGCCCGCAAGCCGGACACCATCCCTGATAATGGCTTCCGCTGTCAGCGTGGCATGGTTAATACAGCCCAGCTTCATACCCACTACCAATACCACCGGAATATTCAGTTTTTGAGGCACACTGGAGTACATCTCTCGGGGTGAAAGCGGCGCCCGCCAGCCACCAGCAGCCTCTATCAAAGTGAGGTCGGCCCTTCTCATCATGACTCCACGACAGTAGCCCACCAATTGCTCGGCATTGATACGACGACCAGCCTCCTGAAGCGCAATATGGGGAGCGATAGCCGGTTCAAGAGCAACGGGATTTACCTGATCGTAGGATAGGTCCATGGTCATGGTTTGCTGCAAAAGCAGAGCATCGCTGTTACGCAGACCTTCAGGTGTCTGTTCACAACCAGAAGCCACAGGTTTAATGGCGGCGGTCGTCTTCCCATCAAGTCTGGCGCGGGCCAGAAGACCACAGGAGATAACAGTTTTGCCCACATCAGTATCGGTACCGGCAATAAAAAAGGTCTGCTTCATGGCTCTCTCAATAAGTCTGGATCATTCAGGCTTGCATAACACACCATAGATAACCTGATAACTGGCAGGTAGCCCTTTAGAAATTTGAAAAGGCAAATAGCCACTTTCCAGCTGTCTCAGGGTTCTGCGACCAAGCAGGCTCTGATTGTCACTGCCAACAACCGTATTTGCCCCAAGAGCCTTTATCTCCCGAAGCAAATTCAGCACCGCTGGATAATAAAGTGTCTCCATTCGCTGATGCAGGGAGATAATCTGAAATTCCTCCGCCGCAACGCAATGCATTTGACGTTCAAACGTCTCGTAGCTATTTACATGAATTTCGTCGTCTACATTCCGCCAGGCTGTCTGCAGTTCAAACAGGCTGCCTGCTGCCAAAGTAGAAAACACAAACCAACCACCAGGTTTGAGCACCCGATAGACCTGAGCCAGCACTTCGGAGAGCGATTCACACCACTGAATAGCCAGACTGGAAAAAATCAGATCAAACGTCTCTTCAGCAAAGGGCAACTCTTCTATATCGCCAACTATCCACTTGCAGTCGACAAGGGCCGGCTGTTTTTGGGCGAAGGTCAGCATACCATCGGAAAGATCCAGACCGGCCATAACATTCTCTGGATATCGGTTTCGAAGGGCGAGAGTCTCTTTGCCGGTGCCGCAGCCCATATCGAGAATAACAGCATTATCTGCCAACTCAGGAAGCCCCAACCGAGTGCGGGAAGCAACGAGCTGCTGCAGGTTGGCAGAGGCATCATAGCTTTTGGCGGCCCTTCCGAATTTTTCAGCAATCCGTCGTTTATCTATCTTGAACACAGGAGCACTCTCAAGCACAAAAGCATCGCTGATCAGACAACCGGCATTCATGCCCCGGCTCCCATGCCGGTCACGATATCAACGACAATGTTCTTATGATCAAGAAACAGCACATGGCTGCCGGTTAGTATCCGTACTTCATGTTCAGGCAACAATGCCTTCAGATCGTTGGCAGTGGCAGGTTTGGCGAGTGGATCCTGTTCCGCAAGAAGGTGTACGGTTGGACAGCTAACCTGCTGCCACTCCCCCCGAGCATCTTCCACTAAACGGTCCAGCAGTTTGCACCAGTCTGTACTTTGCGCCAGAACCCACTTCGTCGAGGTCGCCAATAAACGAATAGTGTCTTTTAAATGCTCACTGCCTCGAGAGCAGATCGGAGCAAAACCCTTCAGAGTCCGGCTTAAATCGGCCGCAACGCCATCGGCAAACTCCTGATAAGCATCCGGATGTTTGCCATTCGGCCAGCTGTCACAGGCGACAAAGCAGGGCGTACTTCCCATGGTGACCAGACCGGCAACCTTGTCGGGATGACGGGCGGCAAAGCGAGCGCAAAGATTGCCACCAAGGGACCAACCCACCAGCACACACTTATCCTCTCCCACCTGCTTATCCAGGGCTGAGAGCAGAGCCTCCCAGCTCTCTCCATCGGCATCGGCCAACGACATAACCCGAACAGTGCAACCTCTGACTACCAACGCCTCGGCAAGAGGCGTCATAACATCGGCCGACATGGCCCAGCCAGAAACCAGAACAACAGCTTTCATACCATTTCCTCCCTGAGGCTCTTTTTGCTAACAGCGTCTTCCCGTACCACCTTTTCCAGCGCCAAAAGCAACTGATCAACATGCGCTTCGGTGTGAGCCGCGGTCAAGGTAACCCGCAGTCGTGACGAGCCTTTTGGAACAGTCGGTGGTCGAATAGCCGTCACCAAAATACCCTGCTCTTCCAGTTGCCGGCTCATCTGTAATGCTCTCGCAGTATCACCCACGACAATGGGCTGGATCGGTGTAGACGACGGCATTAATTTAAGTCCCAGCTGTTCACAGCCGGAGCGAAAACGGTTGATAAGCGCTTGCAGATGCTCACGACGCCAGTCGTCTTTATGAAGAATCTGCAGACTGGTTCGAGTGGCTTCAGCAACCGCCGGTGGCATAGCGGTTGTGTAAACATAAGTGCGGGCAAACTGGATCAGGGTTTCGATCAGCTCTTCACTACCGGCGATAAAAGCACCGGCGGTACCAAAAGCTTTACCCAGAGTTCCCATCAATACCGGCACTTCGCTTATGCCGAAATTAAACAGATCGGTAACCCCGCGCCCCCCAGAACCAACCGCTCCAAAACCGTGGGCATCATCCACCATAAGCCAGGCGTCGTATTTTTTGGCAACGGCCGCGTACTCTTTCAGTGGTGCGATACCGCCATCCATACTGAACACACCATCCGTCACCACCAACTTGCGATTGGCGCTGCTGCGGCTGAGCTTTTGTTCCAGACTGGCAAGATCGCAATGCAGAAAACGCTGAAATTTCGCACCGGAAAGAAGACCGGCATCCAACAATGAGGCGTGGTTCAGTCGATCCTGAAACACCCCGTCGTTTTTGCCCAGCAGTGCGCTGATGGCTCCCATATTGGCCATATATCCGGTTGAAAACAGCAGCGCCCGAGGGCGACCGGTAAACGCCGCCAGCTCCTCTTCCAGCTGATGGTGTGCACGACTATGACCGATGATCAGATGGGAGGCGCCACCGCCAACACCGTAATCATTGGCTGCCTGCTGAAAGCTGGCGATAACGTCCGGATGATTGGCGAGGCCAAGATAATCATTGCTACAGAAAGCCAACATCGGCTTGCCATCAACAACAACCTGCGGCTGCTGTGGGCCAGCGATAGTTATACGAGAACGGTAAAGGTTGTCAGCCTTGCGTTGCTGCAAGGCTGTTTTCAGATCGAACCCCATGGTTATTCCGCTCTTGTATCAAGAGTTGTATCAAGAG
>CAMRBW010000066.1 GCA_947040555.1 uncultured Oceanospirillales bacterium
ATGGCTCTTTACAGGCTGATGGCTCTTTACAGGCTGATGGCTCTTTACAGGCTGATGGCTCTTTACAGGCTGAGGCTGATGGCTCTACTGACTAATACGCTCTTTACTCAGCCGGCAAAAGCGAGATAATCTCTGGAGTCACCCTGACTTTGACCAGCAATTCGGACGCGCTGGATTTTTTTATGCCTAAACAGCTTAACTGCGGACGAGCTTTTACTCTGGCATCAGTGGCAGTCTCTGCATTACTGATGGCTATAGCAGGCTGCTACTTTCTGGTTGCCAAAACAGCCAGCCCCTTTCTCTATCATGATATTGCACAGATTCCGAAGCATGATGTTGCTGTTGTGCTCGGTACCAGTCGCTATACCACTGAAGGCAACCTCAACGGCTTCTACCGCCGACGGATGGAAGCGGTTGCAGAACTGTTACGCGCCGGCAAGATTCGTTACATTCTGGTCAGCGGCGATAATAGCTCACGCTGGTATGATGAACCTTCAAGAATGAAACAGGATCTCATAAAGCTCGGCGTTCCGGAGTCTCTCATTTACCGGGATTACGCCGGTTTTCGAACGCTTGATTCTGTGATCCGGGCCCGAAAGGTATTTGGGTTGCAGTCTTTTATTATTGTCTCTCAGAAGTTTCAGAACGAGCGCGCACTCTACATCGCCAGAAATAACGATATTGATGCGATTGCTTTTAATGCCCATGGCTCTCTTGTTTCCCATGACTACAGCAATCGTGTCCGGGAAGCTCTGGCTCGGGTTCTGGCGGTGGCAGAGACTCTGCTGCTGGGAACCGGCCCTAAAGTTCTCGGCCCGAATGTTGTTATTGGAAAAACTCCCCCCACCTGATTCCCATACTGACCTATGCTAGCGGGTATGCTGAAAAGATCCCCGCTAACAGGTGCCACCCTTTTGGTGGCAGGCACCACCATCGGAGCCGGCATGCTGGCTCTGCCCTTGATCTCCCAAGGTCTGGGGTTTCCCATGCTCGCCGGTCTGTTGCTGCTCTGTTGGGTCTTTATGGCCCTGGCTGCGCTGATAACACTGGAGACCAATCTCGCCATTAGTCCCGGAGCCACCCTTTTCGTTATGGCTCGCGAGACGCTGGGTAAAGCCGGCTTCAGGGTCTGCACACTGGCAATGACATTCCTCTTCTATTCGCTACTGGCGGCCTATATAGCCGGTGGTGGTGAGCAACTGATCAGCACTCTTTCTGCCATCTTCCCGCTGTCCCTGCAAAAACCCGTTTATGGCATGGTGCTGTTTGTACTGATATTTGGTGCTATTTCGGCGGTCGGCGCCCGTTATGTTGATAGCTGCAACAGAGTGCTGTTCCTGTTGATGATGGCCGTTTTTCTTGTGGCTCTGACGATGTTGCTACCCGGCGTTGAAGTGCGCACCTTACAGCAAGCACCCACGACACCCTGGCATGGTCTGGCTGTTATACCGGTTATATTCACCTCATTTGGCTACCACGGCAGTATTCCCAGCCTGATTGCCTATGTTGGCGGCGAGCAAAAACAACAGCTGCGTACCGTGTTTCTGCTGGGTAGTTTTATTCCGCTGGTGCTCTATCTACTTTGGCTGGCTGCCACTCTGGGACAATCGAATGGAACGACATTGCTTGATAACGGTTCCGTGACCGGCATGATTGAGGCTCTCGCTGCCGGTACAACCGATAACCGCTATCAGCCGTGGTTTGTCCCCATCCTCTCCTCGTTCACCAATTTGGCACTGGTGACCTCTTTTCTCGGTGTCGGGCTGGGTTTTTTTGATTTTATGCATTCGGCAACAGCATCGAAATCCCGGCTGCAGACCGCCGTTATTGTCTTTCTTCCGCCTCTGCTGGTTGCCTGGCTGATTCCGGATGCCTTTGTCGCAGCACTCGGTTTCGCAGCCTTTGCCCTTGCGATACTGGCCATTCTCCTGCCGGCCGCCATGGCCTGGCGGCTGAAACAGCAGGGAAAACTGACCCGATGGCCCGGAGGCGTCGGATTTTGGCCAACCGTGGCATTCGGAGTGGTTATCGCCCTGTTGAGTCTCACCCACGCGTGAAGCGGTGATTAATCAGCCCCGACGCTTCTTCCTGCGCTTTTTGTTCTTCTTGCCACCACGCTTCTGAGGAATCTGCAGAGCCTGTTCAGTCAGCCGTACCCAGCCCTTGTCTGTCACCGTGATAAAGCGTTGCAGCTCGGTCTCAATATGATCAGGGGTCACGGAAAAGTCCTTATCCCGACCGGGATGATAATCCCAGAACAGCTCTTTATCAGCCTCTATCTCCCGCACTGAGATCGCCATAACCCGTTTATCCTCGGTGACAAACATCTCAAGATTGGGCTCATCATCACTGTTGGCGTAACGCATGACATTGCCGGACACCCCCCCATCAATACCGGTTTCAACCTCCGGATAGTCCCCCATCCAGGGGCGGTCATCCTCATCCTCATCGACCAGCCAGAGAATATAGGTATCCTCGGTGAGAAAACGGGGCTTGCCCTGTGCATCCTTTTGCCACATCACATAACGACCGGTCGCCGGCACCAGCAGACGATAAGAGCGTGTACCGCTGTACTCACCAACAACACAACCAGAAGGGATAAAGCTATTGGTAAACAGCCCGGTACCGGCACCTTCTATCGCACTTGTCCCCTCTTCGAGTTCAAACTCGTAATGGGCGAGGCGGGCTTTGAGTTCGGCAATCTGGTCTTGCAGAAGAGAGAGATGATCTTCAACAGACAGCTCGGTAAGCTGTGGACTGAGTTTTGTTTCACTCATGGCAGGCTATTCCGTTTCTGTTTTTTAGTTTTTCACCATGGCAATGCGGCCCTGTTTTTATCTTTCAAAATGGGCAGTATTTTCCGCTCACGGCTGTTCTGTGGCTATCAATCCAGCGTACCAGTTTACCGTGGCAATAAAAATGCAACCGGACAAACTGTCCACTCATCGTAACCAAAGAAGACTGCTTTTCAACTCGCCTGTGATAAAATGCAAAATCAATCCTTTCCTTTATTCCGGGGGCCGCCTTTCGCATGATCACCGCTTACCAGATCCAGAACAACCGTATCATTATCACACCACTGAGCCTTCAGGACTCATTACCCGGTGACACAATATGGCTGGATGTGGTGGAACCTTCCGAGGCGGAACGAGCGTGGCTCGATGATTACTATGTGGAAGAGGTTCCCGACAGCGAAGACCTGAACGAGATCGAGGCCTCATCCCGTTTTTATCAGGACAAAGACGGCCTGCACATTACCAGCTTCTTTCCGCACCGTTCCGGGAAAGAGGTGCGTAATACCGGTGTCTCGTTCAACCTGCGCCCCCATTTGTTAATTACCCTTCGGGATGACGAAGTGGGTCTGTTCCGACTGGTACGTAACTACCTGAAGCGTCAGCAGATCGAAATCAACTCGCCAATGGCGATTCTCACCGCCCTGTTTACCGCCAAGGTAGATTACCTCGCCGACCTTCTTGAAGAGGTTTACGAGAGCCTTGAGATGGTCAGTGAGATGACCCTGCGCGAAGATACCAACGATGAAACCCGGGACACCGCACTCAAGGATATCGCTCTGCAAGAAGATGTGAATGGCAAGATTCGCCTCTGTCTTCTCGATAGCCAGCGTTCGCTACGCTACCTGATCCGTAACCGCCGTATTCGGATGGCCGATCAGCATCAGCTGGAGCTCAAGGAGATGCTGCGGGATATTGATTCCCTGCTGCCCCACACGGCATTTCTGTTTGATAAAATCAACTTCCTGCAGGAAGCGGTGATGGGTTTTATTAATCTTGAACAGAACAAGATCATTAAAATCTTCTCGGTGATGGCCACCGTGTTCATGCCTCCCACCCTGATTGCCAGCAGTTACGGTATGAACTTCGCTCATATGCCGGAGCTAACCTGGGATTTTGGCTATCCGATCGCCATTGGTCTGATGATTATGAGCGCCTTGAGTACCTTCTGTATTTTTAAACTCAAGGGATGGCTCTAAGGGACAGTTTTGAGCTGTGGACATCTGCAAAATTATTCCGTCTCCGCACTTTTCTGTTATCTTTGATGAAGCCTGCAAGGGTGTATTCCCTTATGGATACACTCACAATCAATCAGGATAGACACCGTCAAGGGATATAAGAAGTCAATGTCAACTGCAGTCAAAAAAACCAGAGTTCCCCTCTCGCAACTGACCGCCCGGCAGCCAGCTACCGAGTTGGGGTTCAAGCATACTGACGAGTTGGAACCGTTTGCCGGTATTCTCGGTCAGGAACGTGCCGAAACCGCCATCCGCTTTGGTGTCAACATGCACCGACCCGGATATAACATCTACGTTATGGGAGAGCCGGGGACCGGTCGCACCTCCTATATTCGCCACTACCTTGAAGGCCGGGCCCAAGAGATGAGTGCTCCGGAGGATTGGGCCTACGTCAACCACTTCGACAATATTCGGGAACCCTCAGTCCTGCGTCTGCCCGCCGGCACGGGGTCGCGTCTGCTGGAAGATTTCAGCACCTTCGCCAACGAGCTGATGGACACCTTCCCGGCAGCCTTTGAAAGCCCGTCCTACCAACAAAAGAAAGGGTTGATTGAACGCAAATTCAACCACCACTATGACAAAGCCATCGAGAACGTTGAGCAGGAAGGTCTGCGTCGCCAGATCTGTCTGTTCCGGGAACAGGGCTCCCTGACCTTTGCGCCTATGCACGAAGGCAAGCCCATGGACGAAACTGAATTCGCCCAGCTGCCGGATCGCAAGCGCAACAAATTCAACAAAGATATCGCCCACCTGGAAACCCTGCTCAACGAGGAGCTCTCCGAGCTGCCCCAATGGAAGCGGGAATCCAGCGAAGATCTGCGTATTCTCAACCAGCAGGCCATCGACAAAGCGCTGGAACCACTACTGAAACCGCTGCTGAAAGCTTACGGCCACTTCGACGGCGTAAGTACCTATCTTGAGGCGATGAAGAAAGATCTTCACAAGACAGTCGTCGAGCACCTCGCCGATGAGCGCGGCATCGAGTTCAAGGAAGATGCCGGCAAACGCAATTTGCTGCGGGATATGTACGTCCCTAATCTGGTGGTCGGTCATAAAGACAAAGCCCACGCGCCGGTGGTATTTGAAACCCACCCCAGCTACCGCAATCTGTTTGGCCGGGTTGAGTACAACACCGAGATGGGCTCACTGATCACCAGTTACCGCCAGATCTGCCCCGGCACTCTGCACGAGGCCAACGGTGGTTTCCTTGTTCTGGAGGCTTCCAAACTGCTGGAAGAGCCCTTCGTCTGGGAAGCCCTGAAACGCGCCCTGAAAGAAAAACAGCTGAAAATTGAATCACCGGCCAGTGAGTTGGGTCTAATCAATACCATCACCTTGAATCCGGAGATTGTTCCACTCAACGTGAAAATCATCCTGATCGGCTCCCGTCAGATTTACTACCTTCTGCAGGAGCTTGATGCGGACTTCCACGAAATGTTCAGGGTTCTGGTGGATTTCGATGGCCACCTGGAGCGTACCCCAGAGAGCGTCGCCGCTTTCGCCCGCCTGCTCCACACCCGTGGAACAGATGCAGGCTACCCGCCACTCACCGCTCAGGCTGTGGCGCGTTTGGTAGAATACAGCTCACGAATGGCCGAACATAAACGTCATCTGTCGGCTCATGTCGGAGACCTGTTCGAGCTGCTGGCAGAAGCGGACTACATCCGTCGGGACAGCAAGGGCCGGAAAATCACCCATAACCATGTGAACACGGCACTGGAAGCGAAAGCGGAACGCACCAACCGGGTCAGCCAGGAGATTCTCAAGGAGATGCTCGAAGGCAGTGTCCTGATTGATACCGATGGTGAAGCTGTCGGCAAGATCAACGGCCTGACCGTACTCTCCATCGGCGATACCAGCTTCGGCTCACCGGCACGTATTACCGCTGCCGTCTATCCAGGCTCCCAGGGTATTGTCGATATTGAGCGGGAGGTTCAACTCGGCCAGGCCATTCACTCGAAAGGCGTTATGATCCTGACCGGCTATCTCGGCGCCACCTATGCCCAGAAGTTCCCGCTGGCGATCTCAGCCAGCCTTGCGATGGAACAATCTTATGGCTATATAGATGGTGACAGCGCCTCCATGGCGGAGCTGTGCTGTCTGTTGTCGTCGCTGACCAATGTTCCCATCAAACAGTCCTTTGCCGTTACCGGTTCCATGAACCAGCACGGTGAAGTACAGGCGATTGGTGGTGTTAATGAGAAAATTGAAGGCTTCTTTGAGCTCTGTCAGGCGCGCGGATTGACGGGTGATCATGGTGTTATCATTCCTGCCGCTAACATTCGCAATCTGATGTTAAACGAGAAGGTACTGGAAGCCGTGCGTCAGAATCAGTTCTCCGTTTACGCCGTCTCCCATATTGAAGAGGCGCTTGAGATTCTGACTAACCTCAAGCCGGGTGCGCTGAACAGTAAAGGCAAGTATCCGAAGGGCAGCCTTAACGAAAAAGTTCTGAAGCGCCTGATGGAGATTGCAGAACTCTCCAAAGAGTCCAACTAACCACAGATAGCAGCCCGTCAGCTTAATCGCACAGGTATACGACGAGCTCCCCAGATCCCCGGCTGTTGCTCAAAACAGCCGGGAATCATGTAACCACAACTGCCACAGCTTCCATTACTACCAGCTCCAGCGTTCTCATCACCGTTCTCATCACCGTTCTCATTACAGTTGACATGCCACTTTCCGAGTTGATACCAGTCACGCTCGATCAACAGCTCGCCACATTTCGGACACCAGGTACTGCTTCCAATACTGTCGTGTACATTGCCGGTATAGACATAGTGCAAACCATTGTTTAGCGCCTGAGTGCGCGCTCGGGAGAGCGTCGAGGCCGGCGTTCTGGGGTGATCCATCATCTTCCAGTCCGGATGAAAAGCGGTGAAATGGAGTGGTACGTCAGGGCCGAGATGGTCATAAATCCATCGACTCATGGCATCTATTTCATGCTCACTGTCGTTTTCTCCCGGAATCAACAGCGTGGTTATTTCAAACCAGGTCTTTGCCTCATGCTTTAAATATTCCAATGTCTCCAGTACCGGTACCAATGCCCCACCACAGATTTTTTTATAAAAACTTTCGGTAAAAGCTTTCAGATCGACGTTAGCAGCATCCATATACTTGAAAAATTCGATACGCGGCTCCGGACAGATATAGCCAGCGGTAACGGCTACAGACTTCAACCCCCGCTCACGGGCCGCTATGGCAACATCTTTGGCGTACTCAAGAAAGATCACCGGATCATTGTAGGTGAAGGCAAGGCCTCGGCAGCCCAGCTTTTCTGCCTCTGCGGCCAGCTGTTCCGGCATGGCCTGATCGGCAAGGGTATCCATTTCCCGGGATTTGCTCATATCCCAGTTCTGACAAAACTTGCAGGCCAGATTACAACCTGCGGTACCAAACGACAGTACCGGCGTACCCGGCAGAAAATGATTCAGGGGTTTCTTCTCTATCGGATCGATGCAGAAGCCACTGGAACGACCGTAGCTGGTTAGTACAACCTGATCGTTTTCCCTGCTGCGCACAAAGCATAACCCTTGCTGCCCCTCTCGCAATCGACAATTTCTCGGACAAAGATCACACTGTATACGACCATCCTCTAATACATGCCAGTACTGTGTTGGCCATACCGATGGTGCTGTTATAGATGTTGTTGTCATAACAAGCCTCGGCGAGTTCTCTTTTAACCTCTATAATTATAGGCTCTAGAATTGTAGACACTAGTGTCACCTGCCTGAATGCGGGACAGATGTGGAATCGATGAGGGAGCAAGCGAATGACAATTCGACAACCAGCGGTAGCAGGTGTCTTTTATCCGGCAAACAGGAGTGCCTTATCCCGGGAAGTTTCCCAACTCCTTGATGAGGCAACGCTCCACAATCTCTCTCCAAAAGTACTGATTGCCCCCCACGCAGGCTATATCTATTCTGGCGCCACAGCCGCGGCCGCTTACCGACAGCTGGCAGGGCGAGAGTCCATTATCAGCAGAGTCGTGTTGCTGGGGCCTTCTCACCACGTCCCTTTTCACGGACTGGCTCTACCAGCCAGTACGGTGTTCAACACACCATTGGGACCGGTCAATATTGATACGGAGTCCGCTAACCAACTCTTGACCTTCAGTCAGGTTCAGGTGCTGGAGGCAGCCCATGAACTGGAACACTCACTGGAGGTACAACTTCCATTCTTGCAAACGATACTGAATGATTTCCAACTGCTGCCACTGGTCGTGGGAGATGCTTCACCGCTAGCCGTCTCGGAAGTACTGGAACACCTCTGGGGTGGCCCGGAAACTCTGATCGTAATCAGTACCGATCTCAGCCATTATCATCCTTACGAGGAAGCGCAGGCCATCGATGCCAATACGGTGAAAACCATCCAGAATCTGGAGGCCACCCTAAAAGGTGAACAGGCTTGCGGCTCTCGTCCTCTGAATGGCTTGTTAACATCAGCCTTCAACCGGAATATGGAAGTGGTGACTCTGGATACCTGTAACTCTGGCGATTCGGCCGGAGACCATGGTCGTGTTGTAGGCTATGCGGCTTTTGCGATTCAATAAAACTACAGAGATAAAGCAGAAGTAAAACAGAAGTAAAACAGAGGTATAACACAGAGGTGAACCTAGTGTCTGAATCAATTCAAAAAGACTCAATACAAGTGATATTGCCTGAGCTGGCTAAACAGACCATTCAGCTCGGTTGTGATGGCTTGTCGGAACAGCAGATACAACAGCAGCTACAACAGCAGCTACAAAACAGCTCTTTTCCAGAGGAGCCGAAACATCATCAGGCAACATTTGTCTCCCTTCATCAAAAAGGTAAATTACGCGGTTGTATCGGTTCATTGGAGGCTTGGCGTCCGCTGTCTGATGATGTTATTGGCAATGCGTACGCAGCAGCCTTTCGGGATCACCGGTTTGCACCGGTTACTGCGCATGAACTGGAAAGTCTTGATCTGGAAGTTTCTCTGCTCAGCCCGGCAACAGCTCTTACCATTGCCAGTGAACAGGATCTGCTTTCACAGCTCCAGCCAGGCGTTGATGGTCTGATTATTGATGATGGTAAAGGTCACAGGGCGACCTTTTTACCGCAAGTATGGGAGCAGCTGCCACAGCCTGAAAATTTTCTACTGCGTCTGAAAAGAAAGGCCGGGCTGAAAGGGGACAGCTGGCCTGATGGTATGCAGTGCTTTCGCTATCACTGCACAATCTTTCGGCACCCATAATTTATGAGAAAATCGTACGTCTATAACCGCTCAATTTCATCTCTGACATCCTGAAATGCCACGGTGATTTTGTCTGACAGATCGGAGAAGTGCTGTTTGTTCTTCTGCCTGCCGCCCTGCTCCAGCTGGTCGGCGATATCCGCCAACTGCTCTGCTCCAACAACAAAGCAGGAGCCCTTTATCCTGTGAGCAAAGCTCGCTACATCGCTGACATTACCTGCTGCGACAGCATCCTGTAGATTTCGCATATCATCTAGCGTCGTTTCTATGAATTGATCAAGCAATTCTTTCATCATGCTCTGATCGTCTCCAACCACATCCTTGAGCGCATTAAGATTGAGCACATTTACCTCCGATATCAGTGTCGTAAGAGGAACTATAGTCAGCCATTAGCTCAAGCAAGCAATGACGTGTAATAATTCCAGTCAAAAGCCTTCCCAGGGTCGGTTTTCCGACCGGGAGCAATATCGGAATGACCGGTTATGGTGCGAGGTGTCAATTTTAGATAGCAGCTCATCAAGGTTCTGGTCACAGCGGCCAGCCGCTGGTACTGAATCCCTTCATAAGGGATATCATCTGCTCCCTCAAGCTCTATCCCGATAGAAAAATCATTGCAGGCCTCACGCCCCTGCCAGTTGGAGACTCCCGCATGCCAGGCCCGTCGGTAGAAGGGAACAAACTGGATAATCGTGCCATCACGGCGAATGAGAAGATGGGCCGATACCTGCAAAGGCGCTATCACATCAAACGACTCATGACTTTCAGCACTCAAACAGTTAGTAAACAGCTGTTCGATATAGGGACCGCCAAAATGCCCTGCGGGCAGACTGATGTTATGAATAACCAGCAGATCAATGTCCACGTTCCGGGGACGGTCATCGCAGTTCGGGCTCGGACAGCGGACAGCAACATCCAGCCAGCCTTGTTGAATGTTCATTGGATATAATCCTTTCAATAACATTGATATCTGATCATGGTTTTACCAGAAACTACCTGCAAACGGTCAAATGTCTTCAAAATACTATTGGGTATTGCGGAAAATACGCACGCAGCATGCACAAAACCGCATTGAGAGAGAGAAGCCTACTGAGCTAACCTTATAATTTTCCACCCTTCGGAGTGACCGACGAATGAGCCATCCTCGTGGAGAACTCTCCCTGAGAACACTTGCCATGCCGGCAGATACCAACCCCAACGGTGATATCTTTGGTGGCTGGCTGTTATCACAGATGGATATTGCCGGTGGTCTGACGGGGAAAGAGCGCTGCCGTGCCCCGGTTGCCACTGTTGCGATCGAATCCATGTGTTTCCACCATCCAGTCGCGGTCGGCGAAGTCATTTGCTGCTATGCCGAAATCGTCAAAGTCGGTCGCACATCCATGCGTATTCGGATTGAGGTGTGGAGCCAGGGTATTCAATACGGTACGGAGAGGAAGAAGGTGACAGAGGGTATTTTCACCTATGTCGCCATTGATAAGAATGGCAGCCCTATTCCTGTTGACAGAGAAGAGAGCTGACATAGAAGAGAGCTGACGTGGAAGAGGGTGGGCTGAAAGCACAATCGATTCAGCCCTCAAAGTTTTTCTTCGTTTCCTGGGTAAGCTCCTGAGACCTCGTTATAAACTGCTCCATCGAACTCTTTTTTATCAAATTCCTGAGTTCCTCTTCAGGGGTCAGCTCTTCTTCTGCCTCATTCTTTTCACCCCCCGCCATCGCAGAGTCAAAATCCTCTGCATCACTACCAGAGACCCTGCCCCCCTTAGGATTTGGCTGATGTCCTGGCACATTGCCCGCTTGCCCTGTTGAACCGGGCTGAACTCCCGGACGCTCAATACTCATAAGCACCTCCGCATCTATGCCGCTGATCAAGGTAAATCCCTGCTCAGCAGTTATGATTGACTGGCGAAAACAACAATCACCGTTATTTTATAGGCTAGCTCCAAAAACCGGAGACTTCATGAACCCCACCAAATATCTGACACTCCTCCTGCTCTTCGCTCTGACGAATAGCTGGGCAGCACCCCCAACGCACCTGAATCGGGCGAATTCTTCCGAATCCGAGTCTCTGGACCCACAGCTCGTCCATACTCTGCCCGCCATGAGGATCGTTGGCGATATTTTTGACGGCCTTGTCCACCGTGATCCCAAAGGAGAGATCGTGCCAGGGCAGGCCGAGAGCTGGTATGTGTCGGAGGATGGCCGAACCTGGACGTTTAAACTCCGGGAGAGCCGGTGGTCAAATGGTCAACCGGTAACTGCTGACGATTTTGTCCGCGCCTGGCGCCGGGCTGTTGATCCCGAAACAGGCTCTCCTTACGCCTGGTATCTGGATATGATGGCCGTTAAAAATGCCAAAGCCATCACCCTGAACAAAGCCGAGCCCAGCGCCCTGGGCGCTCATGCGCTTGATGCTCGAACACTTCAGGTTCAACTGGAGCAGCCTGTGCCCTGGTTGCTGCAGATGCTGGTTATGCCGGTGCTCTACCCCAACCCTCCGGGCATTATCGAACAACACGGACAAAACTGGACCGCGCCCGGCACCCTTGTTTCCAACGGCCCGTATCAGTTGCAGAAGTGGATCGTTAACGAGAAGGTTGATCTGGTCACCAACAGCCAGCATCCTGACCGTGAGAAGCTGGCCATTAACAGTGTCTCCTATCTCACCATTCCCTCAGCCAATGCTGCCTTTAACCGCTATCGGGCCGGCGAACTGGATATGACACTGGATATTCCGTCCGGACGGTTTGCCAAATTGCAGAAAGACAGACCCGACGAGCTGCATACAACCCATATGCTTGGGATAGAGTACTTCGCCTTCAACACTCAAAAAGCACCGTTCAACGATCCACGTATTCGCCGGGCACTCTCTCTGGCGATGGATCGTGAGTTGATTACAGAAAAAGTGCTGGGTGAAGGTCAGATGCCAGCCTATAGCTTCACACCGCCTTATATGAATGGCATGCCTGCGCTACCCAAAAGTGCCGGACAGCTCACCCCGACCCAGCGACTGACCGAAGCCCGCAGACTCTACAAGGAGGCCGGATACTCCAAAGAGAATCCCCTGCGCTTTACTCTGCTTTACAACACCAGTGAAGCCCGTAAAAAAATCGCCATTGCTGCTGCCAGCCTCTGGAAAACCAGCCTGGGAGCAGAGATCACGCTGGAAAATATGGAGTGGAAATCCGTTCTGGCCAAGTTCCGCGCCATGGACTTTCAAGTGGCACGCGCCTCCTGGGTGGCCGACTTTAACGACCCGGTCAGTATGCTCTCGATCTTTGGCAGTGACAGCGGCAGTAACAAACCCGGCTTCCGTGATGCGGCCTACGATGCGCTTATCAGTCAGTTGAACAAACCAGGCATCGACCGTGACGATCTGTTCATCAAGCTGGAAAACATTCTTGCCAAAAGTGCTCCGGTGGTACCGCTTTACTACTATGTTTCGCCGTCACTGGTGAGTCAAAACGTTGAGGGCTGGTACGACAACCCAAGAGACCTGATTCTGACCCGCTACCTTTCCGTAAACAGTCAGTCCGGGAAAAAATAACGCGTAAAGACGAGCCCCCCGTAAAGTGCCTTGCCGCCATGCCGACACATGAGGTTATGAGACCAGAGAGGCGAATGGCCATGAGCGGCGAGCACTTTACCCTGACAATCTCCCAAAGCACATCCGATAGCGGCGACTTTGCCATCCATTTCAACGAACAGGGCAAACCCAAAGAGAAGATGCTCGTTCAACTGCAGTTTGTTGAAAAGAATCTCTTCGATGACAATTTTATGGACGAAATTGTCGCCATTATCGCCCGCAAATTAGCCCGCAGGATTATTGACCAGAACAGCAATAAACCAAAGAAGTCACGGACAGCCTATGAGCGGGATGCAAAAAAGATCGTCAAAGAGATGTTAGAGAAAATTCGTAAACAGTCTTGACTCCCCATTGTGCCCTTACCCAAGGGCTCGATTTTCCTCACTATCTCCCCACGCACGTACCGTTTCACCAAAAAGTGGCATTATTCCGCATAGGCTAAACCGGCAATAAACGTTAACGTCCCGGCTCCGGTTAACCTGTGTGAGCCACCATGGACCTGACCCGCTACGTCAATACGTTTGGCCGTTACCTGCAAAATAAATATGGAGAGCCCATTCACAAACTGTCAGTGAATGCGGCCTTTACCTGCCCCAACCGCGATGGTGCCAAGGGCATTGGCGGTTGTACATTCTGCAATAACCGCTCTTTCAGCCCGAACAGTACCAACAGTGCCCTCTCCGTCACTGAGCAGCTTGCTACAGCACGGGAGAAGGTTGCCAAGGTTCGCAAGGCACGGAAATATCTCGCCTATTTCCAGTCCTACTCGAACACCTACGGCGATCTGCAGCAGCTGAAAACCCTCTACGACCAGGCATTGGCAGAGCCGGACGTTATCGGCCTCTGTGTCGGTACCCGCCCGGATTGCGTTCCTGACCCTGTACTCGAACTGCTGGCCAGCTATCAGGCTCAGGGCAAGGAGATTTGGCTGGAACTCGGTTTGCAGTCCAGTTTCGATGCCACCCTGGAACGGATCAACCGCGGCCATACCTTTGCCGATTATGAAGATGCCGTGATCCGTTCCCGCAAATTCGACCTCAACATCTGCACCCATCTGATTATGGGGCTGCCCGGCGAGCAGGCCAGAGATACGCTGATCACCTACAACAAGGTGCTGGAGTTGGGTGTAAGAGCCGTCAAGGTTCACCCGCTGCATATCGTGAAAGGCACGCAGATGGCCCGGGAGTGGAAGCAGGGGCTGATTCCTGAGCTTGCAATGGACGACTATGTAGAGGTGTTGACCGAGATTATTCTCACGGCACCAAAAGACCTGCTGTTTCACCGCCTGACCGGTTCCGGCGTGAATCAATACCTGCTCTCCCCGGAATGGGTGAAGCATAAGTGGGATATTTTGGGCGCGGTTTATCGGCGGTTGGAAAGTATTTGTGAGGTAGACGACATAGTCTGTAAATAGTGCATTAGGGTCGGTAAACAAACTTTTCAATCTCTACTACGCTGCTTGATGCATTAAGTGTTGAGCAGTGTGATTTTTATGCCTAAAAGACAAGATCGGAGACACCCTTATTTGGGGACTGGTGTTTGCACAGAGTTATTTACAGGATCTTTTATAACTATATATTTTTCTGGCAACGCTTTTTTCTGGTTTAAACTGCATTTTCATGGGTGATTCCTAAGCAGCTTTTAAGCCATTGATGCAGATTAAAATACTACACGGCGATGGCATTGTAGTGTGTCGGATAGTTAAGCGTCCTGTGTGCTTATCCCTGCACACTCGCGCCTGCAACTTCTCACTTTTCAGTACTTCCTGTGGAGTCTTGATGTCATCGTCAGCCAATGTCTTACGACAGCCTAAACCGTTTTATATAATTTTCATTCTGGAACTCTGGGAACGTTTTGGCTACTACGGACTTCAGTCGTTACTTGCCATCTATTTCGTCAGGCAGATGGGCATGGACGACGCAACGTCATTCACCACTTTCGGCGCCTTCAGCGCACTGGTTTTCGGCCTGGTAGCCATCGGTGGTTTCATCGGTGACCGGGTCATCGGCACCAAACGCACTATGGTATTGGGCGCCCTGGTGCTGGCTTTCGGTTACCTTCTGATGGGTCTGGCGGATGGCACCCATCACCTGGTGTATTTGGCATTGGGCTGTATTACGGTAGGTAACGGTCTGTTCAAGGCAAACCCGTCCAGTTTGCTGTCCAAGTGCTACAAAAAGGGCGACAAGCGGCTGGATGGGGCATTTACCATGTATTACATGGCCATCAACATCGGCGCCTTCATCTCGATAATTCTTGTGCCCGTACTGACCGACCACTTTGGCTGGAGCGTCGGATTCTTTACCTGCACCCTGGGTATGATCCTGTCGGTGGGCAGCTACTGGCTCCTGCGTAGCTGGGTGGCTGACATTGGTTCTGCGCCAGACCTTGCTCCGGTTAACATGAAATACATGGCACTGGTACTGACCGGCACCGTGGCAGCCATTTTCCTGAGCGCCTGGATGCTGAAGAACCTGACCGTTGCCCACCTGTTGCTGGCGATCGTCAGCAGCCTGGTGGTGATGATTTTCCTGAGGGAAATCATCGCCAGCAACGGCGTCGAACAGAAAAAAATGATCGTCGCTTTGATTATGATGCTGCAGGCTGTCGTCTTTTTCATACTCTACATGCAGATGCCAACCTCGCTGAACTTCTTCGCCATCAACAACGTTGAGCACAACATTCTTGGTCTTGCGATCAACCCGGTCACCTTCCAGTCCCTGAACCCGTTCTGGATCATGCTGGCCGGTCCGGCGCTGGCGTATGCCTATAACCATATGGGCAACAGCGGCCGAGACCTGTCCATGCCCATGAAGTTTGCTGTCGGCATGACCCTGTGTTCGATCAGCTTTCTGATCCTGCCACTGGGTGCGCACTTCGCTAACGACAGGGGGATTGTTTCATCCGGCTGGATTATCGCCAGTTACTTCTTCCAGGCAATTGGTGAATTGCTGATCAGTGGACTGGGGCTCGCCATGGTCGCCCATCTGGTTCCCCAGCGTCTGACCGGCTTTATCATGGGTGCCTGGTTCCTCACCTCAGCCGCCGCCTCCGCGATCGGTGGTTTTATCGCCTCCCTGACCACCGTGCCAGCCAGCTATGGTACGGTTGATGCCTTGCAGACACTGTCAGTTTATTCCCGTGTGTTCATGGATATTGGTGTAGTGGCCGCAGTGATAGCCGGCCTGATGTTCCTGACAGCTCCCCTGCTGACCCGAATGATTAATAGTGGCAATGCGGTCTAGCCATCATTGGCCGGTGCTAACACCAGACGACTCATCCGGTTGAGTTTGATCTGTATTGCAGCGTGTAATCCCGCCGTTGGTTAATTGCTAATAAAGGAAGGGCTCTGAACGGGGTCCTTTTTTTATGCAGCCCGCTCTCTTTTTTTGCAGGTTTACTGATAAACATCAGTATTTCGGAAAGTCACATGTTCGACGACATGTGACTTTCAATTAACATGGTTGCTTTGGCTTTTGATGGTAAGCGTGACCTTATAAAAAAGCATGGACAACATCCCTATCTGCGCCCTTCCGACAAAGGCTGTATCTGTTGGCGGGCGGTAGCGTTTTTTTTGTTTCAGGTCGATGGGAGTACGGAGGTTTTCTGTTCGAGCCGGTTCAGAACATGGGTGTCTATTATCGTGCCATATGCCAGCCGGTATTTGCGCTTTGTTCCGGGAGATGAGTCTCAAATTCGATCCAGTCCTGCTGCTGTTCGGGCTGGTGATGAATCTCCGTTTCCGCAGGATGCTTGAGCCTGCGCTTCCAGTTTGTGAAGGTCGCTAGGCTGAGGCCATGAGATTGGCAGAATGCTTTCTGACTCAGTCCGCTTTCATATTGCTGGTCAATGAGGTTCCGCCATTGTTCGGGAGTACGACGAGAAAATGGTTTTATTGGTTGATCCACTGCTTGTATCTCCTGCATGGGTGCAGGGGCAGAGTGGCAGTCAGTTATTCACTTTTGAAGACGTCGTTAATTGAGCGGTTACCCTTTGTGCCGGTGGTTAATCTGATCACTCCTGTACTTTGGATGCTGTTTTCCGCCTGGATGCTCGATATTCAGTACTGCGATTATGCAGCAGACAACGAGCTGGTCAGTTTCCGGGATATGAAAACCCAACTGGCCAGCCCCAAATCCCAAATACTATCGCGTGTAGTCGATATACTTGGGATAGCGGTATCCACCACTTTTTTCTCTTAATTTTTCAACTCGTCTGCTTTGAAACGATGAACCGTGTTTCAGCCCCATAAACTTGCCATCTATTGGTATGTAATGATCAACACCTTGATCCTGTTTTACTTTAACAAAATTTCCATAATGCACGTCCCACATGGAAAACCCCAACTTTTCAAACTGGTGCAAGGCACTTTTTGGTATTTTTTCATAAAAATCGAGTTCCGTGAAGTTTTCTATACTTTTACAAATGATCATGGGACAGTCTTTATATGTATCGTTATATGTATCGTTGCCCTTTAACGTAACTATTTTATGCTCTGAGTATGAAGCATATTTCCCGTCATAAAAACGAGAGTTTCTATATAGTTGAAATAGTATTTCATCCTGTTTCACACAGGAAAAATTTTGCGTTCTACGAAAGTCCGACAGCCTTGGGGTTTTATAAACAACACCGTTTTTCTTATCAATCAGGCATACTCGAGAACCTCCATCATTCGAAAAGTAAAAGTCAGGGTTCCTTATTGATTTATTAATCAACATCTGCCACTCCTCTAAATCTTTCGGTATCAAAATATTATCAGCCCACGCATTGGCTTTTTTGCTGCGGAGGTAGTACGGATGCGGCCATCTTAGATTTTTCACACGAGCCGCGCTGTGTTTCATCTTGCTACATTTTCTTCCACCCACACTATCCGCTTTATGCTTATGGGTTGTTTTTGGAGCTTTAGATTTTTGAATTACTTGTGATCGTAGCGGCATAGTATCTATCATTTTTCACCTCATATTGTTTCAC
>CAMRBW010000067.1 GCA_947040555.1 uncultured Oceanospirillales bacterium
GTAACGAGGCTCTTTGTTCTGCTTTCATGGAATACTCCTGCCTTTGATGACAGGCGGAAGTATTCTTGGGATGGTTTCAAAATTGAAGCTGGGGGGAAATTACCGCTTACGGAATTACTGCTCTATTATGCATTCGGTCAACCACAATGATGGGGGTCATATGAGTTCAGAGAGTCTTCCTGCCCGTTTATCTGCGTTAGTAGTGCTAATGGTATTGATACTATTGAGTTTTTCCAGCATCGCCAGAGCCTGCGGTGGTAAACCGTCGGCAGAAAGTAGCGATTGCATTCATATTAACAATACGCGACAAGTTCAAGAGAGAGCAGCTGTCAACTCTGGGTTTGAGAGACTTAAAACAAGATGGAGTGATAGGGCTGCGGTCATCGATCAATCCTCAGAAAAACGTTGTTCGGTTTGTTTAGGGGACTATGCAACAAAATGTACTCATACCCTCCCATGCGGGCATAAGTTTTGTTTAAGATGCTTGGAAAGCATACATAATTTCAATGATAAGATTAACATCTCATGTCCATTATGCGGAGTAAAAGTCAATACTACCGGCTACTGCGATGGCACTCTTCGGTCGATTGGTGGAGATTTCATAGTACAGACTATCGCTGAATCACCATCACCATCACCAAAACCATCACCAAAACTAACACCAAAACTAACACCAAAACTAACACCAAAACTAACACCAAAACGAACACCAAAACTAACACCAAAACGAACACCAAAACGAACACCAAAACGAACACCATCACCATCACCAACACCATCTATATACAGCCTATCCGGTGATAGTGATGATGTGATTGAAGATGAGTACCCGGACTGATCGTAATCGAATATTTTTTGATCAAGACCCAGTGTCAGCGGGCATCCGGAGATAAAAACGAGTTACCACGTACTTACCACTTGTTCAGAAAAGAAAACACAAACCTCGCCAGTTCTGGAGAAAGGCAAATGTTCTGGCCGAACAAAAACCCGGTTAGGCCAGGGCTTACGCACCAGTAATAACCCGGACTCATTAAGTCAAAATACACGATCAAACGATGGAGAAAAGGTAAGCGGGTAAAGGACATCCATAATTCCCCCCCAATCTATGGGTGTCCCTTTTCAGATGGGTGTCCCTTTTCAGATGGGTGTCCCTTTTCAGCTAAGATCCCAGTTACCGCCCGGATAGTTGTCCCTTTGCAGATGCATGCGGTCAAGATCCAGACCGGTCGAGGCTGGCGCATCATAGTCCTGAATAATCATAAACCTGACTTATTTTGTTAGTAGGATTATTGCATTGGTTATGGAAGCCACGGTCGATTTTTTTTACTTTGACCATTACCATCTGATCAGAAGTCTCAGGGTGAAAATACATGGCAAGAGCACACAATTTCAGCGCCGGACCGGCGGCGTTGCCCCAGGACGTTCTGGAGCAGGCACAAATCGAGATGCTGGACTGGCAGGGGCGGGGGGTCTCGGTGATGGAGATCAGCCACCGCAGTCCCGAGTTTATGGACATAGCCGCGGAAGCCGAGCAGGATCTGCGGGATTTGCTGGCGATTCCCGATAACTATCGGGTGCTGTTTATGCAGGGCGGAGCGACAGCCCAGTTTGCTACGGTGCCTCTGAATTTATTGGGTAAAACCGGCAAGGCGGATTATCTCCATACAGGGTACTGGTCGAATAAAGCGATTACGGAAGGACGCCGGTTTGCCACGGTCAATGTGGCCGCCAGCAGTGAAGCCTCGAACTTCACCTCTATTCTCGAACGGGATAGCTGGCAGCTGGATCCAGAGGCCGCCTACGTGCACTACACCCCCAACGAGACCATTGGCGGGCTGGAGTTTCACGATATTCCCGATGTCGGAGATGTGCCTTTGGTGGCGGATATGTCTTCCACTATTCTTTCCCGGCCCATTGATGTCAGCCGTTTTGGAGTGATCTATGCCGGAGCCCAGAAGAATATTGGTCCGGCTGGGCTGACGCTGGTTATTGTCCGTGATGACCTGCTGGGGCACGCGGCAGAGCACTGTCCTACGCTGATGAACTACCACCATGTGGCAGACAACGACTCCATGCTCAATACCCCGCCCACCTATTCCTGGTATCTGGCCGGATTGGTGTTTAAGTGGTTAAAACAGCAAGGGGGGCTGGCAGCCATTGCCAAAGAGAATGAGCGCAAGGCGGTCAAACTCTATCGTACGATTGATAACAGCGACTTTTACTGTAATGTTATTGATCCACGCTACCGTTCGTGGATGAATGTCCCGTTCCGTCTTCACAATGAAGATTTGAATGCCCGATTCCTTGAGCAGGCGACCGCTCACAATCTGCTCTTTTTACGTGGCCATAAAGCCGTGGGCGGGATGCGGGCCAGTCTCTACAATGCGGTGCAGGAGAGATCCGTGGATTACCTGATTGAATTTATGGGTGATTTTGAGCGTCAATATGGCTGAACAACCCGTATGGTAAGTCCCTTGGGCTGGATGGAACGACAGTAAGAGCATGAGTAGAGCATGAGCAAAGCGGATAAACACCAGAAATCCTCTCTGGGCGAGTTGCGGAACAAGATTGATGAACTGGATGTCGCCATTCTCAACCTGATTAGCGAACGGGCCCGGGTTGCTCAGGAAGTCGCCAGGGTGAAACAGGCCGCCGACGATAAAGCCGTATTTTATCGCCCGGAACGGGAAGCCCAGGTACTCCGTTCCATTATGGAGAAAAATCCAGGGCCTCTGGATGATGAGGAAATGGCACGGCTGTTCCGGGAGATTATGTCCGCCTGTCTCGCTTTGGAACAGCCTGTTCGTGTCGCCTACCTTGGCCCCGAGGGCACTTTTACCCAGCAGGCCTCACTCAAACACTTTGGTCACTCAGCGGTCTGTGTGCCTCTGGCTGCCATTGATGAAGTGTTCCGTGAAGTGGAAGCGGGCGCGGTGAATTACGGGGTCGTACCCGTTGAGAATTCCTCAGAAGGGGTGGTGACGCACACTCTGGACTCCTTTATCAACTCGCCTCTGCAAATTTGCGGCGAGGTGGTGCTCCGTATCCATCACCATCTGCTCTGTAGTGAACAGACAGAGAAAGAGACCATCACCCGCATTTACTCCCACTCCCAATCCCTGGGTCAGTGTCGTAAGTGGCTCGATGGTCACTGGCCTCTGGCGGAACGGGTGGCGGTCAACAGTAATGCGGAAGCCGCTCGCAGGGCTCAAAACGAATCGGGTTCTGCCGCCATTGCCGGCGATATGGCAGCAGACCGGTACGCTTTGTGCAGGCTGGCGGAGAAGATCGAGGATGAGCCGGATAACTCCACCCGTTTCCTGATTATCGGAAAAGATCGGGTGACTCTCAGTGGTGAAGATAAAACGTCACTTGTCGTCTCTATGCGCAATAAACCCGGCAGCCTGCACCGGTTGCTGACCCCCTTTTACTGTTACGATATTGATCTGACCCGGATCGAAACCCGCCCTGCCCGTGCCGGGGCCTGGAGCTATGTGTTTTTTGTTGACTTCAAAGGCCACCGGGATGACCCGAAGGTGAAACATGTGCTAGGGGAAGTGGAAGGGCTGGTTGGCGAGCTGAAAATACTGGGCTCCTACCCTAAAGGTGTTTTGTAACAGACGGTGATGGGCTCCCCTATGAAGTCATTCGTATTCCTTCTGCTAAGAACAAGAATGGTAATCATAGTGTTAAAAAATGCAGTGTGAGTGGCGTGGTTAAGAGATACAAAAAGAAGCAGGGACAATAAATACCTGGTCCGGTGACTGTTTCTCTCTGAGTGTTGTCAGCAAAGTTAGTCTCGATTTTTCCGGGTGTGGCTATTACCATCGTTCAGGTGGGCAATTAGCAGGGAGAGATCGGTGATGGGCTGTGCTTTTACTGAACAAACGACACCGGGTGTCAGTCGTCTGAAACCTTACCAACCGGGAAAACCCATTGCGGAACTGGCAAGGGAGTTGGGACTGGATGAACGAAATATTGTCAAGCTGGCCAGCAACGAAAATCCTTTAGGCCCGTCCAAAAAAGTGCTGGTGGCACTGGAGCAGGCATTTCAGGATCTGACCCGCTATCCTGATGGCAGCGGCTATCAACTCAAACAGGCCCTGGCGCAAAAGCTGGGTATCGATACGGCGGCTATCACTCTGGGTAATGGTTCCAATGATGTGCTGGATCTTATTGTTCGCGCTTGGGTTTCACCCGGTGATGAGGTAGTTTTCTCTGAACATGCCTTTGCCGTCTATCCCATCGCAACGCTCGCCGCCAGTGGCACACCGGTTCAGGTGCCGGCGAAGGATTATGGTCACGATCTGACAGCCATGGCGTCAGCTATCACAGAAAAGACACGTGTCGTTTTCATTGCCAATCCCAACAATCCGACCGGTACCTGGTTGAACAGGGATGAATTGCGGGTTTTTCTGGACAAAGTACCAGACAATGTTCTTGTGGTTCTGGATGAAGCCTATTACGAGTATATCAAAGAACCGGCTTATCCCAACGGACTGCTTTGGCTGGAGAGTTATCCCAATCTGATTGTGACCCGCACCTTCTCCAAAATTTACGGCCTTGCTTCACTGCGAGTGGGTTACAGTGTCTCTTCATCACAAATTGCCGAGGTGCTCAACCGGGTGCGTCAGCCCTTCAATGTGAATAGTTTTGCTTTGGCGGCTGCCGAAGCGGCACTGGACGACGATGACTATGTTGAACGGAGCCGTATGGTGAATCGGGACGGATTGATCCAGTTGACCGAAGGTTTCCAAAAACGGGGACTCGATTTTATTCCTTCCCTGGGCAACTTTATTACTTTTGATACGGGGCGGGATGGAGAGCAGGTCTATCAGGCACTGTTGCGGCAGGGTGTGATTGTGCGTCCGGTTACTGGTTATGGCTTGCCCCGGCATCTGCGGGTTTCTGTCGGTACGGAAGATGAGAACAAGGCTTTTCTGTCGGCACTTCCGAAAGCGCTGGGTAAGGCTGTTTGACGCTGGGAGGTTTTTCCAGATTTTCACCTGTATGCATGCAGCGTATATGCTTTGCACGGGAGCTGTGATAAGCAAAAGATTGAGGGCACACTTTACACGGATAAGGTTTTTTATGTGTATGACCGTGTACTTTCTTTTCTGCAAAATTGTAAAAAACTTCTGAACAGAGTGAGCACGTGTAAGGTTTTTCACCTGTATGTATACGCTCATGCCTTTTTTTATTGGATGATGAACTATAGGATTTCTGGCAGTGCGAACATGGATAGGGCTTTTCTTTAGTATGTACACGGTGATGAGAATTTTTTCCACCTACTGTAGCAGAATTTTTCAGGCATATTGAACCTGAATAAGGTTTTTCTTTGGTGTGGATACTTTGATGCTTCTTCAGATTAAATATTGTGGTAAATGATTCTTTGCATTGCCGGCACGAAAAAGATTTATTTTCTAAATGTATCGTTTGGGTGTGACGCTTGCAATTGTTTTTTGTAGAAAATGATTTTGAACAGTGGAGACAGTTAAATGTTTTTCTATCTGCTACATGTATAGCTTTATGGTTTATAAAATTGCTTTGTTGATTGAAAGATTTATTGCATATGACACATTCAAATAGCTTACTATTTAAGTGTGTCAGTTTGTGCCGTGGCATATAGGAGGCCACGAATTCTTTACCACATACGTCACAACTAGGGAGCTGTTCTATTTTGTGCCAGGACAGGTGTATGCGAAAAGTTCTTAGTTCTTCGCCAGTTTTTTTTTCACAGACAGGACATTCAAAGCTGCCGCCTATTTTATTTTCGGGCTTTGCTATTTTTAGATTGTATGAGTTTTTCGCGGGAATACCCATGCGAGTCAGGGTGGCTGGTTTATAGGTGGCCAGAATTTCCTGACCGGGCGGGATAGTTTTTATCGCTTCCAGGAACACGCCGTCACAATCGGACCTAGGCACCAGTATTACGTTGGGCTGCGCAGAATGGTTAACAAAGCTGGCCCCACCTGCTCCACGCACAGGTATACTTATGCCATCGATAGAAGATTTATTGTCGATAGTGCACAGGTATTGCGATGCTTTTTTAGATTCTTGTGCCCTCAAATCCCCGCGATCTAATCCAATGCTGGAGCTAACGATCTTTCCCTGATACCAGGTGAATATTTGACGTTTATTGATTATTTTAGTCGCAAATAGTCCATTTTTTGCGCCTTCGACGCCACTAGGGCCTACTGTCAGACCATCTCCGATAACCAGAAACTTGTCCAGTGGAGGGAGTTTTTTGCTATATTCGCTTATCTGGCATGAATTGTTAGGGTATGCGAAACGTATTATTGAGCCTTTTGACCGTGTAACGCGATTTTTGGACAGAAATTTCCGTATTCCCTGTGTAACAAGTCTCTTTTTCTTTTTCTTTTTCTTTTTCTTTTTCATTACTGGATTGACAGCACGCTGTTTGACAGACGATGGACCGGCGCTGTTTTCGGTAATAGTGGAACTTTTTTTTACTTTGGAAATACCGCCCCGACTTTCGTTAGTATCACGCGAATTCCGAAAGTTCTCGATCTGGTGCTTATTCTCGGTATGATGTGGGCAAGGTAAAAGCATACCAGGTGGGATGGTGATATCGCAGCAATCTTTGTGAATAGGGCTGGAGCCGCAGGAGAGAGATCCTTCTATCGATTTGATCTTGCCGTCGATTTCCTCATTTTTGCAGACAAGGCAGCTATCGGTGCTGATTAGTGGAATCTCAGTTTCAAGGCTCCCGGACGGTTTTCCACTTTTTTCGTGAACAGAGCCCGATGGACCATTATTATTGCCCGCCGTCCTGATCATCAAGCTAGGTGATTTTATCATATTTCGTACGAATTCCTGATTATTTTACTTGCTTAGTCTTTGTGAGAGGTCTTTGTTAGAGTCACGGGATGCCATTTTTGTTCAAACCCGATGGACAGTATCGGTAACAATGAATGAGAGGCGTGTCTTATCTGGTTTTTTGATAGACTGTGACGCCAGAATCAAGCCACTGATGCAAGAAGGGTTATGAGCAGTCGTCACAAAACCTATATCGCCAGTCCCCAGAGTGTTATACACGGTACGCTGCGTGTGCCAGGGGACAAATCCATCTCCCATCGCGCCATTATGTTAGCGGCACTGGCCGAAGGGACAACGGAAATCACCGGTTTTCTCGAAGGGGAAGATGCCCTCGCCACACTACAGGCCTTTCGGGATATGGAAGTAAGTATTGAAGGCCCCCTCGCAGGCCGGGTGATTGTTCACGGGGTGGGCCTGCACGGTCTGAAACCCCCTGCCAAACCACTCTATCTGGGTAATGCCGGTACCGCCATGCGCCTGATGGCCGGATTAATGGCTGCCCAGACGTTTGATGTGACTTTGACCGGCGATAAATCCCTCTCCCGCAGACCGATGAACCGGGTCGTAAAGCCGCTGACCGCTATGGGGGCGGTGATCGATTCTGGCGAGGATGGACATCCGCCGCTGATGATTCGTGGCCGGCAGAAACTGAAAGGTATTCATTATGATATGCCGGTAGCCTCGGCTCAGGTAAAATCCTGTCTGCTGCTGGCGGGCCTGTATGCCGATGGTGAAACCTCGGTCACTGAGCCAGGGGTGGCCCGCGACCACACCGAGCGTATGTTGCGTGGTTTGGGGTATCCGGTCGCTATTGATGGTCGGCAGGTGGCTATTACCGGTGGTGGTCGATTGACCAGTGCCGGACAGATTGATGTGCCGGCAGATATCTCCTCGGCCGCGTTCTTTTTGGTGGCAGCCTCTATTGCGCCGGGTTCTGAGCTGCTGCTGACCCATGTGGGGGTGAATCCAACCCGCACCGGTGTCATTGATATATTGCGCTTGATGGGCGCGGACATCACGTTTGAAAATGAACAGGAGACCGGTGGTGAGCCGGTGGCCGATATTCGGGTGCGCCATGCTCCTCTAAAGGGTGTAACTATACCGAAACATCTGGTGCCGCTGGCCATTGATGAGTTTCCCGTGCTGTTTGTCGCCGCCGCCTGTGCCGAAGGTGAAACCCTTTTGCAGGGCGCGGAAGAGCTGCGGGTCAAGGAGAGTGACCGTATTCAGGTCATGGCCGACGGGTTGAACGCGCTGGGTGTAAAAGCGGTGGCACTGCCGGACGGTATGAGGATTTCTGGCTCGACAGCCGGGCAGCTCTTTCAGTCGGGCGTGGTGCACAGTCACGGAGATCATCGTATCGCGATGGCTTTTGCGGTAGCATCCCTGCGGTCGCAGGGTGACATCCGGATTCTGGACTGTGCCAATGTTGCGACATCCTTCCCGAACTTTGTAGGTTTGGCCCGATCTGTTGGGTTAAATGTACGCGAAACCGAAAGTTAAAACGATTGTGATGAAAGATAGTGTACCGGTCGTCACCATTGACGGCCCGGGTGGTTCCGGAAAAGGCACCGTGACCAGCCTGCTGGCCTCTGAACTGGGTTGGCATCTGCTCGATAGCGGCGCGCTCTACCGACTGACAGCGCTGGCCGCCCTCAATCGTGGTATAGCATTGGACGACGAAGCGGCCGTTGCCAAACTGGCGGCCAATCTTGATGTTCAGTTTATTGCGGGTACGGGCATTCTTCTGGATGGCGAACATGTTGAGCTGGCTATTCGTCAGGAAGCGATCGGTCTTGGTGCTTCCCGCATCGCGGCGTTTCCTGCGGTGCGTGCTGCTCTGCTCGCCCGTCAGCAGGCCTTTGCGGTGCTGCCGGGTCTGGTTGCCGATGGCCGGGATATGGGCACAGTGGTATTTCCTGACGCGCCGGTAAAGATATTTCTGATCGCCAGTGCAGAAGAACGCGCTAAACGTCGTTTCCTACAGTTGCAGGGTCAGGGGGTAAATGTTAGTCTTGAACGCCTTTTAGAAGATATAGTTCGTCGTGACGAGCAGGATGCTAATCGTGCCGTGGCGCCGATGATACCGGCCGATGATGCTATCGTGCTGGACAGCACTCAACTGACCATTCAGGAAGTGCTGGCGCGGGTGGTGGATGAGATGCACGCCAAGGGCGTGATGTAATCCCCCCCAGAGTTTGTTGATATGCGCTTTCGGGCGGGTATCTGCAGGTTGAGGCAGGTGTTTTGTCCCGGTTTTCACTCTCTGAGTTGAAGACCGATGACGAGGGCCAGCGCAGACGGCTGCCTCCTATTATTGTTTGACCACGCTAGCTGGTGGCGTGGAGCAAAATGTACAGCAGCTATCACTCGCTATTGCCGTATTCAGTGGTTACCACAAACGGCATGAGTGCTCTGGCGTTGTATCTTACAGGATTTGTAATGACTGACAGCTTTGCCGAACTCTTTGAAGAGAGTCTGAAAGAAATTGAAATGCAGCCGGGTTCCATCATCGATGGTATCGTGGTTGATATCGACGGTGACTGGGTTATCGTTCACGCTGGCCTGAAATCTGAGGGTGTTATCCCTGCAGAACAGTTCCGCGACGAAAACGGCGAAATCTCCATTCAGATTGGCGACACTGTACAGGTTGCACTGGATGCAGTTGAAGACGGTTTCGGCGAAACCCGCCTGTCCCGTGAGAAGGCCAAACGCGCTGAGTCCTGGAAAGGTCTGGAAGCTGCCTTCGCATCCGAAGAAATCGTTAAAGGTGTTATCTCTGGTAAGGTCAAAGGCGGCTTTACTGTTGACGTTAACACTATCCGTGCTTTCCTGCCTGGTTCTCTGGTTGACGTGCGTCCGGTTCGCGATACTGCGCACCTGGAAGGCAAAGAGCTGGACTTCAAGGTTATCAAGCTGGATCAGAAGCGTAACAACGTTGTTGTTTCCCGTCGTGCTGTTCTGGAAGCTGAAAACTCCGCTGAGCGTGAGCAGCTGCTGGAATCCCTGCAGGAAGGTCTGGAAGTCAAGGGTATCGTTAAGAACCTGACTGACTACGGCGCCTTCGTTGATCTGGGCGGTGTTGACGGCCTGCTGCACATCACTGATATGGCCTGGAAGCGCATCAAGCATCCTGGCGAAATCGTGAATGTTGGCGACGAGATTCTGGTTAAGGTTCTGAAGTTCGACCGCGATCGCAACCGCGTATCTCTGGGCCTGAAGCAGCTGGGTGAAGATCCATGGGTCAACATCAAGCAGCGCTTCCCTGAAGGTGCCCGCGTAAGCGGCCACGTGACCAACCTGACTGACTACGGCTGCTTCGTTGAGCTGGAAGAAGGCGTTGAAGGTCTGGTACACGTTTCCGAAATGGACTGGACCAACAAAAACATCCACCCGAGCAAAGTTGTTTCTCAGGGTGACGAAGTTGAAGTTATGGTTCTGGACATCGACGAAGAGCGTCGTCGTATTTCTCTGGGTGTTAAGCAGTGCAAGCAAAACCCATGGGAAGAGTTTGCAACCGGCAGCAACAAGAGCGATGTTGTTAAGGGTACCATCAAGTCTATCACTGACTTCGGTATCTTCATCGGTCTGCCAGGCGGCATCGACGGTCTGGTTCACCTGTCCGACATCAGCTGGAACGAGACTGGCGAAGAAGCCGTTCGCAACTACAAGAAGGGTGATGAGGTTGAAGCCATCATTCTGTCTATCGATGCAGAGCGTGAGCGTATCTCTCTGGGCATCAAGCAGCTGCAGAACGATCCATTCGCCAACTTCGTAGACACTAACCAGAAGGGTACCATCGTTAAGGGTATCATCAAGGAAGTGACTGCCAAGGCTGCTATCGTGACCTTGGGTGAAGAGATCGAAGGTACTCTGAAAGCTTCTGAAATCAGCCGTGACCGCGTTGAAGATGCGACCACTCTGCTGAAAGTTGGTGAAGAAGTTGAAGCCAAGATCGTAAGCGTTGATCGCAAGACTCGTCTGATCAGCCTGTCCATCAAAGCGAAGGACGAAGCTGACGAGAAGAGCGCTATGAAGGAACTGCGCAGCAAGCAGGAAGTTGAAGTGGGTGGTCCTACCACCATCGGCGACCTGATCAAGGCGCAGATGGAAAGCAAGTAATATTGCCGACCCATGGTCATTAGATTTCTGATGACCATGCCATCGAACCGCAAATGGAATTTATTCTGTTTGCGGTTTTTTTATTGCCTGTGATTATGATGCTGGTCGTTGTGGTGTGTTAGTATCTTGATTCCCAGACGGATATTGGCTAATTTGGTGTGGTTCCCAATAGTGGCTGAGTCATGAGGGTATGTTCCCTTGATTGTTTTTTGCACAGTCTGGGAGCTGTTTTCAGGGTCAATTAAATAATAAATAACGAGCTTTGCGCCATAGGGGGGGTGATGACTCGGTCTGAGTTAATTGCACGGATGGTTAAGCGCATGGTTGAGCGACGGACTCAACTGGTTTCCAGGGATGTTGAATTGGCTGTAAAGGTCATTATCGACGAACTTTCCGAGGCTCTGTCTAACGGACACCGTGTGGAAATACGGGGATTTGGCAGCTTTTCACTTCATTATCGGGCTCCAAGGGTTGGTCGCAATCCAAAGACCGGAGATGCTGTGGATTTGTCGGGTAAATATGTCCCCTACTTTAAACCCGGAAAAGAGTTGCGAGAGCGGGTCAATGGTACTCCTCACAGAGAACGATAATTCCCGGAGGCCAATGATGTTGATCATTGGTGGTCTTGTAATTATCGATTCTCCGTTGATCAGTAATTTATAGTATACGGTTTTCGGCTGTCGCTTTTTTGGGTACAGTTGTTAGCTGATGTTGTATATCTGGCAGATAGAATGATGTTTTCCCAGTTGAAAAAAATAGCAATGTTTCTGGTGTTCCTACTACTGGTTGCTTTTTTGGTAGTGGTTTTTTCCGGCATAATTATTTCTAATCCACAAACCGTGGTTGTCTCGTTCTGGGGGTGGTCTTCCCCCTCAATAAGTCTCTCCATGGCGCTGTTTGCCTCGTTCTGGCTTGGCTGCTGCCTGACGGTTGTCGCTGCCCTGATAATGGCTCTGCGCCTTTCCTTCCACAGCAAAAGTCTCGAACGCAAAGTTGTACGCCGTGAGCGGGAACTTCAGACCCTGCGGGTCAGTGCATTGCGGGGGCTCTCTTCCTGAATGTTGGACGCGGCTCTCTTTGGATTGATTCTGGTGTCGCTCGGTATTGGCTTCCTGATAGGTCGCCAGGAGCGTCGACACCAGTACACCATTGACTCTTCCACCGGCCTGGACAGTGAATATTTTGTGGGACTGAATTATTTGCTGAACGAGCAGACGGATGAGGCCATAGAGAGCTTTATTCGCGCCCTTGAACTCAATAGCGATACGGTTGATACGTTTATGATTCTTGGGCGCCTGTTTCGCCAGCGGGGAGAGCTGGACAGAGCTATCCAGACCCATCAGGATCTGCTGGCGCGCCCCAGTCTGACCCGTGAGCAGATGCTTGATGTTCAGCTGGCACTGGCTCGGGATTACATGAAAGCCGGCCTGTTTGACCGTGCTGAAGCGCTACTTAAAGACATTGTTCGGCTTAACGGGCGACGTTGGCGGGGTTGGCGGGAGAGTGTCAATGCGCTGCTTTCAATTTACGAAAAAGAAAAAGAGTGGGAACAGGCTATTGCCCTGCTGGCAACATTAAAAGGTGGCATGTCTCAGGAGTATGCCAACCGCCGCTCTCACTATCTCTGCGAAGTGGCTGAAAAAGCCATCATGCATTCGGACATTCTGTCGGCAAGAAAATATCTTCGCCAGGCCGTACGGGCCAGCCAAAAAAATGTTCGGGTCTCCCTTCTTTTAGGTCAGCTGGAGCTGCGTGCGGGTAACCCCGGCGATGCGGTTCGGGCTTTGGAAAAAATCATTAGTCAGGACCTCGCCTTTATTCCAGAAAGCGTCTCTTTGCTGGAGGAAGGCTACTCTCAGTTGAGTTCACAGCGGGGGCTGACCACCTACCTCGGGCGCTGTCTGAGAGAGGCTCCTTCCGCGGCGGTCATTATGGCCTCTTCCTCCCTGATCGCCCAGCAGCAGGGTGAAAAGGAGGCGGGACGTTTTGTGGCCGAGCAGATCATTCGTCGCCCCTCCCTGAAAGGGCTGAATGCCCTGATTGATATTCATCTGCAGATGACCGATGGCCGGGCACGCCAGAATCTGGTGATGCTGAGGGGTCTTACCGGGCGACTGGAAGATTCCAAACCTGTCTATCGCTGTCGTCTGTGCGGATTTGATGGCAAGGATCTGCATTGGCAGTGTCCGCGCTGTCACGAATGGGGAAGTATGAATCCCATCATGGGGCTTGAGGGTGAATAAGTCGGTATTTATACTATCACTCTAAAATCTCAGCCTATTCCTAAAAACTCACCTGAAAAAGACAGGATGTTTGCTATGGCATGTCGAAGCCCGGTGATTATCGCCTTAGATTATTCCGATAGGGAGCCTGCGCTCGCTATTGCTGACCGTCTGGATCCTGCCAGATGTCGGGTCAAGGTGGGTAAAGAGTTGTTCACCTCTGCTGGCCCTGCTGTTGTTGAAAAACTGCAGAATAAGGGCTTTGATGTTTTCCTCGATTTGAAGTTTCACGATATCCCCAATACCACCTCCAAAGCGGTGAAAGCGGCTGCTGAGCTGGGTGTCTGGATGGTGAATGTTCATGCCTCTGGCGGTCGTCGTATGATGGAAGCCTGTCGTGAAGTGCTGGACGCATCTATTCTTGAAAAAAAACCATTACTAATTGCCGTCACGGTGTTAACCAGTCTGTCTGCCGAAGATCTGGCCGATCTTGGGATCGACTCCGCTGAGCAGCATGTTCTGAGACTGGCCAATCTGGCTCAGCAGAGTGGAATGGATGGTGTGGTCTGTTCCGCCAGGGAGGCTGCGACCCTGAAAAGCCAGCTCGGGAAAGCGTTTCAGCTGATAACGCCCGGCATTCGTCCGGAAGGTTTTGAGCAGGGTGATCAGAAGCGCATTGTCACTCCGGCACAGGCGTTGCGGAACGGCAGTGACTACCTGGTGATTGGGCGTCCGGTCACTCAGTCGGCTGATCCGATTGCGGTTCTGGACACCATTCTGGCAAATCTTCAGGAATAGTTAGAGCGAGGTTCTTATGGATGAGTGGTATCTCATGAGGTCAAAGCCCAGACAGGAAGAACGGGCTGTTAAGCATCTCAAAAATCAAGGGTTTGAGCCTTACTGCCCCATGATGAAAAAAAAGAGCAAGAATCAGACCGAGCCTCTTTTCCCCGGTTATATCTTTCTTCTCGCTGAAGTGAGAGGGTTTGAAACTCTTCCCTGGGATAGAGTGAGATCGACACGGGGAGTGATGGGATATGTGAAGTTTGGTGGCGGACCTCCGGTACGCGTTTCCGATGAGTTGGTTGAAGGCTTGAGGGACCGGGAGAAATGTGTGGGGGAGAAACCGGTCTTTCAGGCCGGTCAGCGTGTGATATTCCAGGACGGTCCGTTTGCCGATCTTGAAGGCATTTACCTCTGCAGTAAAGGTGATGAACGCTGCGTGATTCTACTCAACATACTGAATAGAGATCAGCCGGTTAGCGTTGAACAGGCTGTGTTAAAACGCTGATTGATCTGGAGAGTGATCTGGAGAGTTTGCTGTTATTTGGCCATGCTGTCGTTGGGGGAATAATACTGGAGTATCGTGCCTGTGAGACTAACCCGTAGTGATATTAGCTTTCCGATCACATTGTTTTATGATGGCGGCTGTCCGGTCTGCATGAAAGAGATTCGCTGGCTGCAAAAGCATGACAAACACAGCCGACTGCGACTGGAAAGCATACGTGCCGATGGCTTTGGTGAGCGGTTCCCGGCACTCGATCTGGAAGAGCTGGATCGTCTGATCCATGCCAGACTGGGAGACGGGCGTATTGTCACCGGCGTGGACGCAACACTGGCGGTCTGGTGCGCTGTTGATAAGGGGCACTGGATCGCCCCCTTGCGCTGGCCTGTCGTTGGCTATTTTGCCGATCTGGCCTACCGATCCTTTGCCAGAAACCGTCATGCCATAGCGCGTCGGCTCTCATGGTATTTTGGAGAAAATAGCTGTACCAAGCGGCCATGAGAGGGAAATGCGGCCTATCCCGAATAAAAGCCCCGACTGTTTTGCAGTCGGGGCTTTTTGCGTTAATGGGTTTTAATTTTAGGGTCAGAAATGCGGGGCCAGAAATTCAGGACATCCACAGAAATTTCGGGAAATCCATAAACTGATGCTACAAAAAAATAGGGATGTCCTCGATTTTTCCGTTTCTGTTGCAACCCCTTGTTTTTCATAAGCCAGCTTGATAATGCCTCTTATTTGTAGGCATCAGCGCATTAAAGTGAGCCCTGCCATCATGAACCAAGCGAACCGTATCAGGGTCATTCATAATGGCTTCTTTGGATCTATCGTTATCTATACAAATATGACCGTGTTTATCAAAATATATAGGTTCAGGTTGATCCGAGAGGGAAAAAAACATGATCGGCCTCCCAGTCGTCAGCGCCAGCAGTGGAAGGTGCCTTACATCTCCCCAAAGCTGTTCATGGGACTTCGTTTTGTCAGAGGGTGATGGGGTCTTAATATGCTTCTTATCAACCTGCTCACTTAACTCGTCTCTGTTGAATCCCATCTGGCTATCCTCCGAGGCCTTAAAAAAGTTCTTAGTTTTCTGGTCATTGCAAGACAAAAGCTCCGTTGCCTTTTCATGCATTTGCTGACGCAGTTCGTCGGAATCAATTTTTATTTGGGTGGCCGCACTGGTGTAAAAACAATTACCATCATCAGGGACTACCTTTTGCTTGAGACCAAATTTCTTTTCCAGTTTCGGGATGAAATCCTCTGTAAATTGGTTGATTAACTGAGTATGTGTTATTTCTTTCCGGTGACTGGGGTCTGTGTTGCCATGGTTATTCGGTGTAACAGCGGCTTTGGGAGTAGGAGTGGTTGTTTGGGGCGTTTCCGGCAGATGTGATTTTTCCGAAACGGGTTTCGCTTGTGTGGATGACTGGGCTTGAATCCCTGATTTTGTTTGTGGT
This sequence comes from uncultured Oceanospirillales bacterium, assembly GCA_947040555.1. Taxonomy (GTDB): domain Bacteria; phylum Pseudomonadota; class Gammaproteobacteria; order Pseudomonadales; family Endozoicomonadaceae; genus Sansalvadorimonas. Next base: position 15,924 of record CAMRBW010000067.1, read on the forward strand.
TTACGATGTGGACGTTTATGGCTCTGACTATTTTCAACCGAAGGCGAAGAGCTATTTGTGGTTGTCAGTTGCTTAGCCGGTTGCTTAATACTTGAAGTGGAGTCTGTAGTCGTAGCATTTCTTGACCGCAAATGCTGGTCTCCACTGTTTTTTAAGGATTTCATTGCATAGACTAGTGCCTTTTGGTTAACTCTATTAATAAATGCCTGCGGTCTTTTCTCAGGTACTTTGTACTCAGCGAGCTTTCCAGACTTCTGCTTCACAAAAGTGAATAAACAGGCATCGGATATTTCACTTGGTGGGCAAGTATTTCTAATGTGCTGAAAACACTTACGCTGATCGTCTGAAAGTTCTTTGTTGAGCATTTTGTAATATAACTGCTCCTTTACTTGCGACACAATATTCAGTTCTGCATTCGGCAGATTTTCACTGAATATGTTTTTAGCATCATTAAAATCCTCACATGAGCCTTGAGACAGTATATCGAACCTAACGGCCAGGGCGATTTCTATATCGCTGATTGGCTCCTTTTCCCATAACGTACTGAAGTATGTAAAGGTATCCAGTTTTGTGTTCTTAGCAACCCCGGGGGGAGGGGTACCCTGATCACCGACAATATTTATTCCCGGAGAATTCGTTACAGAACGCCCATTTAATCGCCCGCTCTTGATATGAGTGCCGTTTCTCCCAGGGTTACTCTTTGGGATATTAAAAGGCTGCGGGTTGGTACCTATAGTATTTGCCATAATTATTCCTCCCCCTGACGCATGATACTGATATTTGTATGACAACCGTCATAATTGAATCCGTTCCCTTATTTATTCTTTTGCTACAGTAAGTGACTGTCTGGTTATCAATATTGCTGATGGTTTGGTTTCTGGCTATGGGACTTTCGTCGGGTGGAGGGTTGGAAACCAGTCAATATAAGGAATCCCGGTTACTTTGGCCGGGATTCCTTACAGGTTTTCGCAGGCTACAGATATAGAGGCTCAGTGGCTCGTTGCTACCCTGTGACAGGCGACAAAGTGATCCGTATCGATCCTCCCGCAAGAAGCTGATCTCCCCTTCCCGCCGTTCCCGCTTCACAGGATGATCCGGGGGATGTAACGTAACCTCGGAAGCAGGTTGTCAGAAAGGGCGCTTATTCCTACTCACCTACAGGTTTCCCAGCGCATCAAAGTGACCATTGTCACTGCCCCGTTAAAAACCATGCGAATGGTTTTCGGGTCCCGTGCCATGGCTTCCTGCTGAATGGAGTCTTTACAGCAGAGACCATTCTCAGTGAAGCATATAGGTTTTGGTTTCGGTGGTTGACGTGCATAATTACTCCCCTTTATTGGTATTTGTCATTTGTTGGATCATCCCATAGTGGTAATAGTGCCATGATTTATTGTATTGCTACATGTGGTAACAATCTGGTTAGTATTACTGATTACTCCGCTTTTCACTATGGAGCGTTGGTGGAAGAGACACCCTTTTTGATAAAAATTGCCTCTGCTGGCACTGAGCTCAAGCTCTTTGGTAACTGCTCAAAAAGTGTAGGCAAATTTGAAGGCCGACTGGCTACAGGCCAGTAATATCAAGGGGGGCGTGTGAAAAACGACCGGTTTTGCCTACGGATTTTGAGCAGTTACACTCTTTGCTCAGCGAAATGGGTTGCTCAGCGAAATGGGTTGCTCAGCGAAATGGGTTGC
>CAMRBW010000068.1 GCA_947040555.1 uncultured Oceanospirillales bacterium
CTATGGGAGCAATCTATGGGTATCCCTTTTCATTGCAGTCATTGCTATCAGCTGTTACAAAGCGATCAGTGCCATAATTTTCTCCATATCCAAATGTTCTTCCATGGCATCTGCGATACGATTGATGCCATCTTCCCTTATCTGGTTATAGTCGGGAATCTCAATATCTCTCAGACCGGCCCATTCAAAAATTGCACGACAGGCATCTGAGTGTTCAAACACACCGTGCAGATAGGTACCCAATATAAGACCATCGTCTGACATTACCCCATCAAAGCGGCCATCGCTCAACTGAATCAGCGGATTTTCCAGCGCCTCACCCGTAGTTCTGCCCGCATGGATTTCATAGCCGGTTACTGTGACCGGTTGTTGACCAGGTAGCTGCAAAGTACCGGATACCCTGTGCAGCTGTTTGTCCTGCAGCATACGTGTTTCCAGTGCCAGCAGCCCAAGTCCTTTGCTGCTTCCGGGTGCGCTCTCGATACCTTCCGGATCGTGCAGCATCTCCCCCAGCATCTGGAAGCCACCGCAGATGCCCATCACCTTGCCGCCAAAGCGCAAGTGGCGATAGAGAGCCTTATCCCAGCCATTGGCGCGAACAAATTCAAGATCTGAACGGGTATTTTTGCTGCCCGGCAGGATGATCAAATCACAGGGCGGAATATCCTGACCTTTCCAGACAAAACATACGTCGATATTCGGATTTAACCGCAAAGGATCAAAATCTGTATGGTTGCTCATGCGGGAAAGAACCGGTACCGCCACTTTCAAAAGGTTCTCATGCGAACTTGATAACTGCTGATCCACTACCGCATCTTCGGCCTCCAGATGCAGACCATGCAAATAGGGCAAAACCCCCAGCACCGGCTTGCCGGTGGTCTCCTCCAGCCAATCAAGACCGGAGGTGAGCAGGGAGATATCCCCACGGAACCGGTTAATAATAAAGCCTTTCACCCGCGCCTGCTCGGAAGGGGAGAGCAGCGCCAGAGTGCCATAGAGATGGGCGAACACACCACCACGGTCGATATCCGCAACAATCACCACCGGACAGTCCGCCTCCTCGGCAAAGCCCATATTGGCAACATCACCTTCACGCAGATTGATCTCTGCCGGGCTGCCCGCGCCTTCTACAACCACTGCATCACTGGACGACAATAGGCGTTCAAATGAAGCAATAATCGCCTTCAAAACCATCGGTTTGTATTCGTGATAGCTGCGGGCATCCATATCCCTTAGTACACGACCATTGAGTATCACCTGTGCGCCGGTATCGGTACTGGGTTTGAGCAACACCGGATTCATATCGGAATGGGGTTCCAGACCACAGGCCTGAGCCTGCACCGCCTGGGCTCGGCCAATCTCGCCACCATCCACGGTAACGGCACTATTCAGCGCCATATTCTGGGGCTTGAACGGGGAGATTCTGAATCCTCGGCGGGTCAGTACTCGGCATAAGCCGGCACAAAGTACACTTTTACCGGCGTCGGAGGTGGTGCCCTGTATCATCAGAGCGTGGGGAGATGCAGGGGAAGGCATAGATCGATTAGTCACCGTTGCAACCTGTGGGGGTGTAGTAATATGGGATGGGCCAGTATATTCGTACTCGGGTGTGAGAGAAAAATTTTCCACAAGAAAAGCTAATAATCATGTCAGTGACCGAAACCAAAAAAAAACAACTTCGGCAACATCTCAGACAGCTGAGAAACAGTCTGAACCCTGCTCAACAGCAGCAGGCGGCAGACCGCCTGAAACAGAGAGTCTCCCGCGAGCCAATTTGGCAACAAAGTCAGAATATTGCCGTTTATATGGCAAACGATGGCGAGGTTGACCTTATGCCACTGGTGCAGTTGGGATGGCAGCAGGGAAAATCGATCTTTCTTCCAGTTATTGATCCTGCAAGAACAAGACAGTTGTTGTTTATTCCATGGCGACTGGATACGGTCATGACCATAAACCGTTTTGGCATTACCGAACCAGCTGTGCAACAAAACTATTCTGAACACCGACCCTTTGCTGCACAGAGTCTTGATCTTGTACTGCTACCACTGACCGGATTTGATGATAATGGTAACCGTCTCGGAATGGGGGGAGGCTTTTACGATTATACTTTTGCCTTTGTGAAGCAGCCGCAAGCAGATCAGCAACCATTTCTGGCTGGTATTGCCCATGAATGTCAGCGGGTAGAGATGATTCCTGTAACCGATAAGGACATACAGCTATCGGCCATTTATTCTGACCTTCGCGGCTATCCGTAAATTATTTGATCCGTCATAGCGAGTGAGCGATCACCTATTCCTGCACGCTATACGACAGATGACTGATAATAAAATATCTTAATCCGAGACAGGATTTCGTATAATCCTGCCGTTGATTTCTCACCATCACCTATTCAGGACATACCCATGACCCAGGACGAACTGAAACAGACCGTCGCCAAAGCTGCTCTGGATTACATCCTTCCCCATCTGGAACGGGATATGATTATCGGCATCGGAACTGGTTCGACAGCGAACTTCTTTATTGATGCTCTGGCAGAGGTCAAAGACCGCTTTGACGGGGCTGTTGCCAGTTCCGAAGCCAGTGCTGATCGTCTGAAAAAGCACGGCATTCCGGTTTACGACCTGAATAGCGTCAGCGATCTGCGCTTTTATATTGATGGCGCTGATGAGAGTAATCACCACCTGCATCTAATCAAAGGCGGTGGTGCGGCGCTGACTCGCGAGAAGATTGTCGCTGCTGTTGCTCAAGAGTTCGTCTGCATTGCTGATGAATCCAAACTGGTTGACGTGCTGGGTCAGTTCCCGCTACCGGTGGAAGTGATTCCCATGGCTCGCAGCTATGTTGCCCGTGAGATCGTTAAGCTAGGCGGTGATCCGGCTTATCGTGAAGGCGTGGTGACTGATAATGGCAATATCATTATTGATGTGTGGAATATGTCGATGACTGATCCGAAAGGGTTAGAGACCGCCATCAATCAAATTATTGGTGTGGTTACCAACGGCCTGTTCGCCAATCGTCCTGCCGATGTTCTGCTTCTTGGCACCAGTGAAGGTGTAAAGACCATAAAATAAGGCGCGAACTGACCGGTCTATTTTATTCCGGTCATTTTCCATACCAAAGTGCAAAATCACCCTTCCTGTACCGCAATGTGTCCGCAATGTGTCCGCAAGGGTAGTATGCGTCGCTTTGTGCCATGGCCTGTTTCGTAGAAATCCACTGTCCAAACTGCAAGCGTTCCAATATCAGAAAAGCAGGTGATTCTCACAGCAACGTCAAAAAATACCCTCTATACCACCACTTACACGACTTTTTATGGCGCTAACTTGTGTAAATAGGGTCTGTTCGAATTTGCACCCAGCCCTATACTGAAAATACGTGAGAAGTTTGTTGTACACGGAGTAGTACTCATGGATGATCAAAAAGACCAGCTAACCAAGTCTGAACAAGCCCTTCTGGTAACGGCCCTGACCGTGATGATTGCCTCTTTCATTGCGTTGATTGGTAGTACTTAGGATGATGATGGCTTAGGATTTCTGGGCACCACCGTTGCTGGGGTTACCCTCAGCACTTCCTCAATCGTAGTGAGCCCTGTGGCCACTTTAAACGCGCCACTGAGTCTCATGGAATGCATACCGGCCTGAATGGCCGTTAGTCGCAATTGATCAGCATCGCAGTTGGCGGTAACAAGATCCTTTACTGCGCCATCAAGAAGCATTATTTCATAAATCCCGGCACGCCCTTTGTAGCCGGTTTCACGACAGCGCTGGCAACCTACAGGAGCGGCGCAAACTTCCGGCATCCGCGTTTTCCATGGAAAAACCATGTCTTTCCAGACGGTTTCGTCAACAGCCACTTTTTTCTTGCAGTTCGTACATAAGGTGCGCACTAACCGCTGCCCCATGATGCCCAGAACGGTGGCACGGATCAGATAGTCCGGAACCCCCAGCTCTAGCAGACGAATAATCGCAGAAGGCGCATCATTGGTATGCAGGGTTGAGAACACAAGGTGACCGGTCAGAGCCGCTTGAATGGCGATCTCGGCAGTTTCCAGATCCCGAATCTCACCCATCATAATGATATCCGGGTCCTGTCGCAGCAAAGCCCTTACCCCGTCGGTAAAAGAGAGCCCTATATTGTGCTGAATCTGCATCTGGTTAAAAGCGGGCTCAACCATCTCGATAGGGTCTTCGATCGTGCAGACATTCACCTCTGGGGTCGCCAGCATTTTCAGGGTGGAATAGAGTGTTGTGGTTTTACCGGAGCCGGTCGGACCGGTCACCAATACAATCCCCCCATGCTGACTGATCAATCGCTCCCAGCGTTCATCGTCGTCTCGAGAGAATCCCAGAGACTGAAAATCCTTCACCAGCACGTCTGGATCAAATACGCGCATAACCAGCTTTTCCCCAAAAGCCGTCGGCAGGGTGGAGAGACGCAACTCCACTTCGTTTCCTTCCACCGAGCGGGTTTTAAGACGGCCATCCTGGGGCTTGCGTTTTTCTGCCACATTCATGCGGGCAAGAATCTTGAGACGACTGGTAACCGCAGTAAGAACCTGTGCCGGCATCTCATAGACCGTATGCAGAACACCATCTATCCGGAACCGAATACAGCCTTCCTCAGCACGAGGTTCGATGTGAATATCACTGGCACGCTGATCAAAAGCATACTGCAGCAACCAGTCCACAATATTGATGATGTGCTCATCGTTAGCATCTGGTGAATGATTTCCCCCCAGATGAAGTAACTGCTCAAGATTCCCGTTTTTAATGGCGACTACGCCATCTTCCCGACTCGCACCGGTTATCGAGCGAGCCAGTCTGTACAACTCTGCCGTATAACGTCGAATATCTGCCGGATTACTCACCACTCGGCGAATATCCCGGCGATTGATATGGCGAAGATTATCTTCCCAGCCGGTATGCCAGGGCTGGGCACTGGCAACAACAATCTCCTGTTCACTGACCTCAACCGCCAGAATCTGATGGCGTTCCGCATAGGCAATGGACATGATAGGCGTGACCGTGGAGGCATCAATCTTCAGCTGATCGATATGAAAATAGGGCTGCCCTGCCTCCTCAGCCAACCAGCGGGTCATGGTTTCCAGATCCAATTGCTGGCCACTATTCCGATGATCGGGCAACTCCAGTTCCGCAAGATATTCCAGTGGATGCAGGCGAACCTGCCGGGGCGCCCGGGAGCGGGAAAGAATGATCTGCTCCTGTTCGGGCGCAAGCAGCTTACTGCTAACCAACCCACGAACCATGTGACCAAGATCAACAAATCGACCACTGCTCCTGAGAATAGAATTTTCACCTTCCTTAACAGCCTTTGCTTTACGGGCTGCCAAAGTCTTGTTGGTCTTTTTATTCATGGTCACAGTCATCCTTTGTCTCTATGACAGACTATGTCACGTAATCTCCCTGAGCAAGGCGATACCCTTGCTCCGCCTTACTGATGTCACCTGATGTCAATTTTACGTCTTGACGCAACGCATCCGCCAAACTGTACAGGGAAGACTCGTCGCCACTCTTCAGCTCCAGCTCCAACTCTGAAATAGGCAGTGTTCTCTCTCCGGCGATAACCTCACCCAAATCAAGAGCCAGCTCAATCTCAGCACCCTGCCAAACAATATCGATGACTTGACGCTTGAAGTCTGTCCGGAATACCGGCTGCAGGGTGGTGAGATCAACACCGGACAGCACTTCAGGCAGGACAACGCTCAGCCTTTCGATATCCAGCGCCGGTGAAGGAAGGTTCCACTCCCACTCGCCGCGATGACTTAGTCCGCAAACACTCTCACCCTTTGTCTTCAGGGTCTGGATATAGCGGCCATTTTTCTCTCGAATACGCAGAGCCACCCGGGCGCTGTTCAAGACCCGTTCGGGGGTATCAAAATAGGTATTGACCAAATGCAGTGTGCTTCTGGGGTAACCGGCCAGACAGGGCGCGATCAGAATACGACTGTGATCTTGCGGTGCCAGCAATAATTTCAGTTCGGTTTCATTGTTCATAGCTATTCACCCTTAACAGCGCTCATAACAAATTGTTTTCTATCGAATTATTACCAGCCAGAAAGACTAATTAACAGTCTTTATGCTGCATCATTGTAAAAAAGTGCAAGATGCCCTCTATACTCACCGATCAAAATACAATGTATATGAGCAATGCCACCAAATTCTCTGTTTTCCAATATCTTCGGACGCTCCCCGATTGGTCCGATAAAACGGCATATCGCCACCGCTCACAGTGCGGCTACCGAGCTTGCGCCATTTTTCCGGGCCGTTTTGATCGGAGACTGGGACGAAGCAACACTCATCAAGCAAAACATTATTGCTTTAGAGGAGGAGGCGGATCTGATCAAAAAGCAGGTTCGGCTATCCCTGCCCAAAAGTCTGTTTCTGCCTGTTCCCCGTACCGATCTGCTGGCGCTTGTTGCCGTTCAGGACAAAGTTGCCAATCGCGCCAGAGATATTGCCGGTATAGTTGCCGGTCGAAGAATGGTGTTTCCGGAAGAGATGCACGAGATGCTGCTGCGCTATTTACAGCGTTCCATTGAAACCTCAGCCCAGGCGCTCAATGCCATCAACGAACTGGATGATCTGCTGGAAACCGGATTCCGCGGGCGAGAGGCGGCTCATGTTGAGCAAATGATTGAAGAACTTGATGCCCTGGAAAGCAACTCTGATGATCTGCAGATTCAGGTGCGTCGAATACTTTTTACCAAAGAACAAGATCTCCCCCCCATCGACGTGATGTTTATGTATCAGGTCATAGAATGGATTGGCGATCTGGCAGACCGAGCCTCCAGAGTTGGCGGCTATCTGCACATGTTGTTGGCTCGTTAATCGTTCTGCAGGTACAGATCACCTATGTCAGTTATTGCGGATCACGGCACAATATTTCTGTGGATGGCGTGCATTTTTGGCTTTTTCATGGCTTGGGGCGTGGGTGCCAATGATGTCGCCAACGCCATGGGAACATCGGTAGGCTCTAGGGCGCTAACCGTTCGTCAGGCCATTGTCATTGCCATTCTACTGGAGTCTGCCGGTGCCTTTTTGGCCGGTGGCTCAGTCACCTCAACCATTCGTAATGATATTATCGACCTCCGTATGCCGGAGCTGCTCGCCAACCCCGAGCTCCTCATCTACGGCATGCTGGCCTCGCTGCTGGCGTCGGCCACATGGTTGCTGATTGCTACGCACTACGGCTGGCCCGTCTCCACGACCCACTCTATCATTGGAGCCATTGTTGGCTTTGCCGTCGCAGGTGTAGATGCCTCCGTGGTGCATTGGCATAACGTACTTTCTATTGCCGGAAGCTGGATTTTATCCCCACTATTTTCCGGAATGCTGGCTCTACTGGTATTTTCTTCTGTCCAGAAACTGATTCTGGACACAGAGAGTCCGTTCCGCAGTGCCAAGCGTTATATTCCCGTTTACACCTTTCTGGTCGGTTTCATGATCTCCATGGTGACCCTGACCAAGGGTATGGGACATTTGGGGCTCAATCTCAATACGCCACAGGCATTAGCACTGGCAACATTGATAGGTCTCCTGCTCACCGCCATAGCCGTCATAGCATTGCAGCGCATCAAGAAAGACGAACAGGCTGACCAACAGTTTCACTACTCCAGTGTCGAACGTATTTTCGCCACCATGATGATATTCACCGCCTGCACCATGGCTTTTGCCCATGGCTCCAATGATGTGGCCAATGCGGTGGGGCCTCTGGCTGCCGTGGCTCAGGTTGTTCGGTCCGGGGGTAATATCGCCGCCAATACCTCCCTTCCCAGCTGGGTACTCCTACTTGGGGCGTCGGGCATTGTCTGTGGTCTGGCAACCTATGGTTACCGGGTCATGGCCACCATAGGCCAGCATCTGACCGAGCTGACCCCCAGCCGTGGCTTTGCCGCAGAAGTCTCTGCGGCCACAACCGTGGTGTTGGCATCGGGCATCGGCCTGCCCGTTTCTACCACCCACATTCTGGTCGGTGCCGTGCTCGGGGTCGGCCTGGCACGGGGGATAGGGGCGCTGAACCTTCAGGTCATAGGCACCGTGTTTCTCTCGTGGCTGGTCACCCTTCCCGCTGGGGCTCTGCTCTCCATCGCCTACTTTTCCCTGTTTCGGAGTATATTCAGCTGACGGTCTCCCACCCTGACCCAAGACACGATAGACCTAATAGGCTTACTTACTTATGGCACAACGACTCATTCCCGCGCTTCGCCAGCTGATCGCCACCTCATCCATCAGCAGCACTCGCCCCGAATATGATCAGGGCAACCGGGCAGTGATTGATCTGCTGGCTGGCTGGCTGGAAGACATGGGGTTCGTCTGCGAAATCCTGCCTTTGCCCTATGCTCCCCACAAGGCCAACCTGATCGCAACGCTGGGCAAAGGCGCTGGCGGACTAGTGCTTTCCGGACATACCGACACTGTCCCTTGTGACGAATCGCTCTGGAGTCAGGACCCCTGGACGCTGACCGAACGGGACAACCGTTTCTACGGCCTGGGCACCTGTGATATGAAAAGTTTTCTGGCTCTGGCCATCGAGGCGGCTCGTGGATTGAAACCTGAAGATATGAAGCAACCTTTGATAATCCTGGCCACCGCTGACGAAGAGTCCTCCATGGCGGGAGCCCGGGAGCTGACCCGTATCCAGAAACCCAAAGCACGTTATGCCGTGATCGGCGAACCTACCGGCCTGACGCCGCTGAGCATGCACAAAGGCATCATGATGGAGCGCATCACCCTGACCGGCAAATCGGGTCACTCCAGCAACCCGGCTCTGGGACGCAACGCTATGGATGCCATGCACAAGGTGATGTGCGAGTTAATGCTACTGCGGGAAGAGTGGAAGACGCAGTATCACAACCCCGGCTTCACAGTTCCCACGCCAACCCTTAATCTCGGCTGCATTCATGGGGGTGATAACCCTAACCGCATCTGCGGGACCTGCACTCTGGATTTTGATGTCCGCATGCTGCCAGGTATGGATTCAGAAACCATCCGTCACGCCATTTACCAACGGATCAACCCTATCGCCAGTGCTGCGGAGGTTGGTTTTGAGTTTGTACCCATCACCCAATCCATAGAATCATTTTTCAGCCATGCCGACAGTGAGCTGGTCAAAACCTGTGAACGCCTGACCGGTCACATCAGCACCAGTGCCGCCTTTGCCACAGAGGCGCCGTTCCTCAGTGCCATGGGAATGGATACGGTCGTGCTCGGCCCCGGCAGCATTGATCAAGCCCACCAGCCCGATGAATTTCTAACGCTGGATTCTCTGAATCCGACGCTACATTTGCTGCGCAATCTTATTCAGACATTCTGCTTGCAGGATGCCCCACAAGAAGAGACGCAAAAAGCTCCTCAAAAAGAAGCGTTCAATGGACAGCACTAACGAAGACTACATCCATTTTTTTCGCCAATCCTCTCCCTATATCCATGCACACAGGGGGATAACATTTGTCATCATGCTGCCGGGGGAGTCGCTGGATAGCGACCACTTCTCCCATATTGTCAGCGACATTGCCCTGCTTAACAGCCTGGGAATACGATTGGTGCTGATTCATGGTGCCCGCAGCCAGATCGACGAGCGTCTTATCGCGCGGAAAATAAAAACCGCGTTTTGCCAGGGCTACCGCATCACGGACCGGGAGAGCCTTACCTCAGTCATCGATGCGGTTGCCAGCCAGCGAGTGAAGCTGGAAGGGCAGCTCTCCATGGGGCTGATCAACTCTCCCATGCACAGTGCACAGGTTCGGGTTATCAGTGGTAATTTCGTGACCGCACGACCCATAGGAGTCATTAACGGTACCGACTTCCAGCATACCGGTGAGGTTCGTCGTATAGACCGTACAGCAATCAACAAACTGCTGGACGACGGTTACCTTGTGTTGTTGTCCTGTCTGGGCTATTCGCCCACCGGAGAGGTATTCAACCTTTTAGCCGAGGATGTTGCGACCCACACGGCCATCTCGCTTGAGGCCGGAAAGCTGATTATGCTTGCCTCCGATATCGGTTTGAAAAACGACAACGGTGAGCTGATCCGAACAATGCGTCCCTCTGAGGTACGCAGCCTGCTACATAAAAGGCATGACGAGTGTTCTGCAGAAGAGCTACGCCTGATGAAGGCCTCTCTAAAAGCCTACGATGGCGGCATTCTACGCATCCATATAATCAGCCACACCCTTGACGGAACCCTGCTGCAGGAGCTGTTTACCCGTCAGGGTTGCGGCACCCTTATCACACAGGATATGAATGCTTTCGAACAGCTGCGACCCGGCACTCTTGATGATATTGGCGGCATACTCAATCTGATTGAGCCTTTGGAAGAGACAGGCGTGCTGTTACGCCGTTCCCGTGGGCAGCTGGAACAAAATATCAATACCTTCAAGGTCATTGTCAGAGACGGCATGATTATCGGGTGCGCCTCGCTCCATCCCTACCAGAAGGAGCGCTGTGCCGAGCTGGCCTGTTTTGTCGTTCATCCCGACTATCGTGGCGGCAATAGAGGTAATCTGCTGCTGGAGCATATTGAGCAGGAAGCTCTACGACAGGGGTTAAAGACTCTATTTGTACTCACCACCCGCACCGCCCATTGGTTTGTCGAACGGGGATTTTCCACTGAGGAGATTGTCAACTTGCCCGAAGAGAAACAGCTGGTTTATAACCGTCCGAGAAATTCCAAAATGTTTCTCAAAGTGTTGTAACCGATGACCTATACCGAACGTGCGTACCTAACAAAAGGGTTTGGTCATGATTATCCCAGACCCTGTTCTTTGTCCTCCAGCATTTTTCGGTACAACCACTCACCACGAATAGTTTCCTGATAAAACGTACCTATAGCACCGGTCATTAGCTCTTCGATCTGTTGTTCAAGATATTTGCGCCGTAAAATCAGCTCCGCCCGCTGGATCAAGCACTCATCACCAGCCTTATCTCCAGCCTTATCTCCAGCCTTATCTCCAGCCTTATCTCCAGCCTTATCTCCAGCCTTATTGTCCATAGGCTTCAGTCTTTCCAAATCCGCATTCAGGCGACCATGTTCTAACCTGACCCGGTGCAGCAGCTCGGAAAACTCTCCTACCGACTTAGCCGCCTCTCTGCGCATCGCTCGCCAGTCTTCTTTATCAAGCGATTCGACCTCGCTGTCAAAAGCGACTTCACGACCATCTTTATCCTGTCGCTCACGGCGTATTTTTTTCAATCGTAACCGGTTCCAGCGGTTATTGAACTGCTCCATGACTTTGCCTCCAATAAAGGAGACCGCCCAGAACACGCCTATCGCCCTGGTCGGGATAAGGATAGGAATAATATCCCACCGATCGGGAGCAAGGCCTTCTTTTACCAACGACAAACTGGTTCTGGCGAACCTTCCGGCATGCCAGGTCAAGGTGGTAAACACAAAATGACCAGCCACCTGCACACCGTGTATCAATATTTCTTTTGTCGTCTTGCCAAATTGACCCGATGTATCGTTCATGGCGTAATGGCGTAACTCTTCGGTGCTCTGCGCGTTGAAATCCTTGAACGACTCCCGTAGGAGACGATCCGAAACCCGATGGCTATCCTTACCACTATCCAGCAGCCCCTTTACCCACTGCTGGTTATCCATCCACAACTTCCCCTTTAGTAAATTCTCTTTACCTCCCAAGGCAACTTTGGTCTTTTTTTCAGACCGCACCCTGCTGGCCGCTTCATTAAAAATTTTATATCTGCGCTGTTTCGACCTCTCGGGGTTGGCGCTGCTTTCCACAAAAGGAGCCCATAGCTTGTCAAAAGCTTTATCAAACTGTTCTTCATATATGGAAATATCAGTGACCGTTTCGGTCATAAGTCGATCCAGATCACGGAACGTCTCCCCAAGCTGGGTAGAGCGTAACTGCTGTAACACCTGATACCGGCGAAACTTGATCTGGTCAGCAGCACTTAACGAGGCATTGCCTTTCAATTTTTCCAGCCCTTCCAGCTCGCTCTGTAGATTAAAAAAAGCATTGAAGCTATCAGTCAGGGTTTTTTCTGCAACCAGACTGGAAAGGGAATCATGAAAGTGCGCTCTTCGGTCAGCATTGGAGGGCTGACCGGCCTGATCATATTCCTTGACCTTGCGCTTGTACCACCACTCTTTGGCCTTACCCAGCCCTACACCAACACCCGCCATTATTGGCATTGTCACAATGGCGGCAGCCAGGTAGACAGCACCACCAATACCCCCGGTCATTGCACCAATGGTCACCGCTGTGGCTATTTTTGACATAAGCGTGACCCCAACAACCCGTTTACTTCGGCTGACCCATCGCAGCAATCGATTCGTCATATCCCGTGTCATCCGCAGGGTATAACTGCGCTCGACCCGCTCATTGATCAGCCAGAGTTCATCCTCATTGCAGGTGTAAGTCACTTCTTTTTTTGGCGGCTCTAGCTGTGGACGCTTTATAACCACCAACCTCCGGGATTTCGTACTTTTGACCCTGAATGTTTTATCAGGCTCCACCCCTCGCCGTTTAAGATAGCGAACAATTTTTTCCGGTGGCTTAACATTGGTCGCTCTTATCTGACTGACCATGCCGAGATAGGCGTCGATCTGCGCCTTTGACACATGGGATTTGTATAGGGAAAGCTTCCTGCAGAGCAACCGATACTGTCTGAAAGTCAGCAACTTTCCCCGCTTAACTTTTTGGCCCTCAAGGGCCGATACCACTTTTTCACGAGCCTTGTCTGCGGGAATTTCCTGTCGTCTGAGCTCCTGAATCAGGTAGTCCCGAACATCCTGTCGGGGTGCCATTCCCCAACGAACCACCTCAGCCACTGTCACTTTTTTTTCACCGATCGGTCGTGCTTTCCTCCGCCTCTTCTTTTTGGGCAGATGAGTCGTTTTCTTTGTCACACCCACCCGACGCTGCTGAAGATTGACCCTATGATCCAGGGAATTGCGCATATCCATCAGGGCTTCAAAGGTGATATCTCCTTCATCCTTGAGGCTTTTCTGTTCCAACAAGTCGGTCAACAACTTGCGAGCACTCTCTTCGTTCATACGACGATGACGGGTCAGTTTATCCATGTAATGGGGAATTAACACATGGTCGAGATAACCATTCGGCAGACGCTTGTTGTCGGCCATAAACTCGTAGGCCAACCGGTGCGGGTTGAGATTGACCAGATGATCCAGTCGGTTGATCACTTTGCCGGTGACTGGCCCGCTTTTAGGTTTCATCCTGATCCGACCACCATGTCCCCGTTCCATCTGATAGAGACCAGCAAGGTCCATAGCGGTAGCGATTTGAAAACCAAGGGGGGTGCTTAACGCTTGGGGAAGATCCGGCTGGTTATCTTTGACAGGAACGGGATTGACACTGGGCAGAACAGCTCTTTTATCACCCTGATCAATAAAACTTTTGGTATACGCGGAGAGCAGTTTGTCATTGATAGCGCTGGCGTGCTGACGACAAAACGGTGAGGAAAGAGACCCGCGAGAACCCGCCTTGCTGACGATCTTGGCCTGCCACCGCCCCTGCTCCTTGTGAATATCATCAAGCAGAGTGGTCTTATCCTGTAAGCGACGGTGCTCGCTTGCCCCAAAAATACGGGCAAACCTGACCGGTTCGGTCTTCCCTGACACGCCCGCAAGCTCCTCTGCTTTCCCTGAATAAGATTATCTCCTCAGTATAGAAAGCATTGGAGCTCTGCTGTTACAAACAGCTATAACGGTCAGATACGATCAAGAACTACGTAGCTATATGCCAGACCATCGTCAGATTTATGGTCTTCCCGGGCAAACTCTACCCAGTTGTCTTTATCAATCGTCGGAAAAAAAGCGTCACCATCAAAGGCCTGCCCAACGCGGGTGAGATAGAGACGATCCGCCTGAGGTAACGCATGGCGATAGATCTGCTCGCCACCGATCACCATGATTTCAGAGATACCATTGATTTCAGCCACGCTCTCCGCCAGGCTGATCGCCTCATCAAGGCTGGCAACCACACGGACACCCTCCCGCTGCCAGTCCGGATCACGGGTTAGCACAATATTGGTGCGTCCCGGCAGCGGTTTGCCCAGAGATTCAAACGTCTTCCGTCCCATAATAATGGGTTTGCCCATGGTAACCGCTTTGAAGTAACGCAAGTCACCCGGTAGATACCAGGGCAGTTTGTTGTTGATGCCGATGGCGTTGTTCTCCGCCACGGCAGCGATCATGGCTACTCTCATTATTCTATTTCCCGTCTGGCTGATAGACGCCCACGTTCTCATGACCTTCGTCGCGCAGGTGCATGGCGTGCAGCTGGCTCATAATGCCTTTGTCACAATAGAGCAGGTAGTTGCGGCTTCGGTCCAGCTCCGGGAACTTGCTCATCAGCTGGTAAAAAGGCATCACCACAATCTCGCGCCCAGCCATCGTCAGAGGCTTGATCTCTTCCTCGGTGGGATGGCGGATATCGATAATCACATCATCCTGCGCCAGCTCGACGACAACCTCAACCTTTTCACGGGTCAGATCGTCGGCAATGATATCGGAAACAGAGACTGAACGACGGTTCTCAATCGCCGCGTCCAGCACAGCAAAATCAAAGAATCCTTCCTCCTTCTCAACCCTCTCTGGCTTGGCGCGGGTGGTTGGATTCTTGGAAATCACCGCACAGTACTCGGGAATATTTTTGGCAAACTCCTCGGTACCGATACGGGCTGCCGTGGCGATAATATCCTGCTTATCCATGGTCGCCAGTGGTCGCAATACCAACTTGTTGGTGACGGAATCAATCACCGCCAGGTTGGGTAAAGTCTGGCTGGAAACCTGAGAGATCGCTTCGCCGGTGACAAGGGCCTGGATATTCATCAAGTCCGCGGTCTTGCTGGCGGCACGCAGCATCATCCGCTTGAGGATAACGCCCATATAGCGGTTATCCACCCTGTTCAGAATCTCTTCCACCACCCCTTCAAAAGGAATAGTGACAAAACGCACCCGGTGGGAAGAGCCGTAGCGAC
The DNA here is from genome assembly GCA_947040555.1 of uncultured Oceanospirillales bacterium. Lineage (GTDB taxonomy): Bacteria > Pseudomonadota > Gammaproteobacteria > Pseudomonadales > Endozoicomonadaceae > Sansalvadorimonas. The sequence goes on from CAMRBW010000068.1 coordinate 14,985, forward strand.
TCCACAGATAGTAAGCCACCTCCTTGACCGCCAGCTCATGGGCGTGACCACCAAGATTAAAGAAGCAGTAGTGGGTGTTCAGACCCCGCTTCATCATCAGGAAGCTGGAGACCGTGGAGTCAAAACCACCGGAAATCAGCGACAATACCGGCTCCTGAGAGCCCATTGGATAACCGCCCAGACCGGCATGACGGCGGGTGATCAGGAACCAGCGATTCTGCTTGACCTCGATCTCGACCTTGAGATCCGGGTTCTTCAGTTTGACACCAGCAGCATCTGTCGTCTGGTTTAGCTCACCTCCGAGAAAACGCTCCGCCTCTATGGAGGTGAAATCGTGATTACCGGAACGCTTTACCCGCACGCAGAAGGTCTTGCCCACCAACTGATCAACAAACACCGGATGAATAATTTCCAGCATATTGTCCAGGGATTCCAGCGGGTACTCGGCCACTTCGAGAATCTGATGAATACCGGAAATACAGCTCAGGCGACTGGCAAGCGCAGCGATATCAGTCTGTTCATTGCTAGACGATTCCACCTCGATCATATCCCACTTGCCGGTCACTTCGATCGCTTCGTCCAGGGAGCGGCAAACGGTACGTATATTACGACGCAACTGTTTAACCAGTTGCTTCCTTACCGGAGAACTTTTGATAGTGATTTCCGGAAACAGCTTAATGATAAATTTCATGGGGGGAGAGTAGGATCAAGAGCCAATAAATCCAGTGATTATACAGAACAGACACTCATAGGTGTCAAAATGCAGCACAATGGCGAAACGGCGTATAAACTGGCACTGCTGTGGGCATGACTTACCACTGACTTACTGGTACTCTCCGCAAAAAATCGTGATAATATAGTTCATGTGTCGTATACATGAACGATTGCATTGGTTGTTTCGCTCACACTCACCCGGTAGAGCGAGACACAGACAAAAGAAAAGAGCACTGCCATACTGCCCGGCCACACATCGGAAGATGGCTCAAAAAAAACAAGGCTCACAGCAAACTGTGCAACATTGAATTCGAGGAATGCTCATAAATGTCCGACAAGACTTTATCCCTGATCAAGGAACACGGTGCCAAATGGATCGACCTGCGTTTTACCGACACTATCGGTAAGGAGCAGCACGTCTCTCTGCCAATCAGTGAAATCGACAGCGATTTTTTTGAAATCGGCAAAATGTTCGATGGTTCCTCCATCTCTGGCTGGAAGGGCATCAACGACTCCGACATGATTCTGATGCCGGATGACAGCACTGCCGTTATCGACCCATTCACCGATGCTACCACCATCAATCTGCGCTGCGACATCATTGAACCTTCCACCATGCAGGGCTATGGGCGCGACCCTCGCTCCGTGGCCAGACGTGCAGAAGAGTACCTGAAATCCACCGGCATAGCCGACACTTGCTACTTCGGCCCTGAGCCTGAGTTCTTCGTGTTTGACGACGTAAAGTGGAAAGTCGACATCTCCGGTTCCTCCTATGAGATCAACTCGGAAGAGGCTGCCTGGTCTTCCAACCGCATGTTTGAAGGCGGCAATCTCGGCCACCGCCCTGGCATTAAAGGTGGTTACTTCCCCGTTCCTCCCGTTGACTCCCTGCACGATCTGCGCGCCTCTATGTGTGAAGCCGTGGAAGCCATGGGCGTTGCCGTAGAAGTTCACCACCACGAAGTCGGTACGGCTGGTCAGTGTGAAATCGGCACCCGGTTCAACACTTTGATGTACAAGGCTGACGAAACCCAGATCCTGAAGTACGCCGTTCACAACGTTGCTCATGCTTTTGGCAAGACCGCAACCTTTATGCCAAAGCCGCTGGTAGGCGACAATGGTAGTGGAATGCACTGCCACCAATCCCTGAGCAGGAATGGTGAAAACTTGTTCGCCGGTGATGGTTATGCCGGTTTGAGTGACACCGCCCTGTACTACATTGGCGGCATCATCAAGCACGCCAGAGCGCTGAACGCTTTCACCAACGCCTCCACCAACGCCTATAAGCGACTGGTGCCCGGTTTTGAAGCGCCGGTTATGCTGGCTTACTCCTCTCGCAATCGCTCTGCATCCATCCGTATTCCTCACGTGAGCAGCCCGAAAGCGCGTCGTATTGAAGTGCGCTTCCCTGACCCGACAGCCAACCCTTATCTGGCTTTTTCTGCCATGCTGATGGCGGGTCTGGACGGCATTAAAAACCAGATCCACCCCGGCGATGCAGCCGACAAGGATCTGTACGACCTGCCTCCTGAAGAAGCTGCTGAGATCCCAACCGTGGCTGCCAGTCTGGAAGAAGCGTTAGCCGCACTGAACGCAGACCGTGAGTTCCTCACAGCAGGTAACGTATTCAGCAACGACATGATCGATGCCTATATCGAGCTGAAGAAAGAAGAGTGCATCAGAGTTAGCCAGACCACTCATCCGATTGAGTTTGATCTGTACTACTCTTGTTAATGGTTAACGACTCTTGTTAATGGTTAACGACTCTTGTTAATGGTTAACGACTCTTGTTAATGGT